>JAYVXI010000289.1:0-64766 GCA_043785305.1 Limnoglobus sp.
GTCCAGCGACGCGAAAAGTTCCAGAGGTAGCGGCGGTGGCATCATCACGCCGATATGCTACAAAATCCACGCAAACGCGCAAGGGCTGTGAACGGTTACCACGCCCTCATCATCGACCCATTTCCCGCGATATTAGCGAACGATAGAGGAATTCACAACATCATATGGAGGCAACTCGGTGGGAAGCGCCGTAAGCAACAGCCGGATCAACCATTGACGTACGTCTCGTACGAATCGGACATCCATCGCTTTAGCCACCGGTGTTTCCTTCAACCGGGACGAGTCGGCGAACCATTGCCAGAAATGCCTTTGTTTTTGAAAGCGGAAAACTACATCGTTGTTCCGTTAGAAGAATGTTACGAGACAGCGATGCGCGACGTCGTGCCAAAATACCGGAAAATATTGGAAGGCGAAGCCAGTTCACCGTAACCGTTCACGCGGCAGATTGCAATTTCAACATACCAGATGCTGTAGGTCGTGGCCGAAGAGGCTTTGCGATGAGGCCCGACAGAGTATCCGCGACAAAAACCCTGAAGGTTTAGAATCGTCGCGCGAATACATTGTCGGGCCTCCCAAAGCATCCGGCCCGACCTACAAAACCAGTATCTCAGCCAGGCATCAGTCGTGCCTGAATCTCCGATTTCACTTCGCTCATCGGGATGCGTCGCTGTTGCATACTGTCGCGGTCGCGGATGGTGACGGTGCCATCCTTGACGGTGTCGCCGTCGATCGTGATGCAGAACGGCGTGCCGATTTCGTCTTGTCGGCGGTAGCGCCGACCGACCGCGCCTTTGTCGTCGTAGAAGACGTTGAACAACGGCTTCAGTTCGCGATACAGCTTCGTGGCAAGCTCTGGCATGCCTTCTTTGTTCACCAGCGGGAAAATCGCGGCCTTGATCGGCGCGAGCCGCGGGTGAAACTTCATGACGATCCGCGTGTCTTTCTGGCCCTTGCCATCGATCAATTCTTCCTCGTGATACGCCTCCGTCAGCACCGCCAACGTGAAGCGATCCGCACCCGCGCTCGGCTCGATGACGTGCGGCACGAACTTATACTTGCCAATATCCTCGGCACTCGGTTCGGACTTCAACCATTCCTTGAAGCTACGCGTACTCAAAGATTGCGAATCGTTGTTCCAACGTTCCTCGTCGAAGTAGGCAAGGTCATCGACCTTGCCACTGTGCTTGGCATGCGCCTTCAAGTCATAGTCGCCACGATGTGCCACGCCTTCGAGTTCTTGCGGCTCTTCACTAAACGGAAACATGTATTCAATGTCCGTCGTGCCCAGCGAATAAAATGCAAGTTCGTCCTTGCCCTGTTCGCGGGGAATGAGGTTCGCCACTTGAATTCCGAGCGTACCATACCAGCGTTTCCGCAAATCTCGCCAATATCGGTACCACATCATACTTTCGCTGGGGTGGCAGAAAAATTCGATTTCCATCTGTTCAAATTCGCGCGAACGAAACGTGAAGTTTCGTGGAGTCACTTCATTGCGAAACGCTTTGCCAATCTGTGCGATGCCGAATGGTAACTTCAATCGCGTGCTGTTCAGTACATTGCGATAATTCGCGAAGATACCCTGTGCCGTTTCGGGTCGCAGATAGACTTTGCTCTCGTCGGTCTTGTCGAGTCCCGCATGGGATTCAAACATCAGCGACACTGGCTTCGCTTCTCCGAGTGGCCCGCCACACCCAGGGCAGGGGTCTTGCAATCCTGTTACATGGAGTTGCTCGGTCGCGATGTATCGTGTGATTTCCTGCATACTCGGCGGCGCGTCGGGCTGACCATTGATGCGGGTTGCGAGGAACGACAACGTCACTTCCGGGTTCCGCACCAATGCGAGGTTCGGCGCGAGTTTCTTGCCCTTGTTCTCTGCCCACTTGATCAAGCGGTTCGCGCTATATTGCCCTGTGACCGGCTCGAATTCCTGTATGAGTGAATTTACCCACTCGCTCTCTGCGAGGATCGGCCAGAGTTGATCTTCGCGCGTGAATTTGCCACACCCGGAACACTTGCGCGTGGGGTCGGCGAACGCGCCGACGTGGCCGCTGGCCACCCAGACGGCGGGGTTCATGATGATGCTGCAATCGAGGCCGACCATGCGGATTTCTTTGCCGTCTGGTCCCGGTGGCGGGTTGCGGACCATGTCGAGCCACCAGGCGTCCTTGATGTTCTTTTTCAGCTCGACGCCGAGCGGACCGTAGTCCCAGAAGCCGTTGATGCCGCCGTAGATTTCGCTGGATTGGTAGATGAATCCGTTGTCTTTGCAGAACTTGGCGAACTTCGCCATATCGATCTTCGCAGGCATAATCGCAACCTCCACGCGACACCCTTGGACTGGGCAGCGCACACAAAACAGACCGCACGGCACCACGCCGCACGGTCCGGCCATCTTAGGGAAATGCTGTGGGATTGTCGTCGTCTGCACGCAATCGCAAGTTGCACGCGCAACGATTTCGCGAGCGAGTGGAAAGATTCCGCTCGTATCGTCTCACGGTGTCGATTATAGTTATCCAGGTTGTTCTGCCTGCGCGAGCCGAGTCGCTGTCAAAATGTTACCCACCCCGCCTGTTCTGCCTATTCAGCACGAATTGCCCAGGGTATTGATAACGATTGTTCACTCGTGTAGGCGACGTGTCGTACCGTCGCTTCATCCGCTTCGGTGTCGTCCTCGGTGTTCTCCCCAGCACCGCAGGAAAGAGGGCACGCATACACCACGGGGTATTTGATAAGCCGACGCGAGTGCCGAATATGGATGTCACCTCTGTCAACGTGGGAATGTCGCGCGATCAGTTTCTGTCGAACCTCGCACACAGTCGTCTACTGTCGGATGCCGAGGTCGAACAGTTGACGGTCACGCACCCCGATGCCGACGTGATCGATCTGGCCAGCCTGTTAACGAAGGCGGGGACGATCAACGATTACCAAGTCGAAGCGCTCCATCAGGGGCGTCAGGCCGAGTTGCGGATCGGCAATTACGACATCCTCGATAAGCTCGGCGCGGGTGGTATGGGTACGGTGTTCAAGGCACGCCATCGCCGGATGAAGCGCATCGTGGCGCTGAAGGTGCTCGCCAAGAATCTTTGCACGGATAACTCGTTCATCGCGCGGTTCCAGCGTGAGGTTGAAACGATCGCGCGGCTCAGCCATCCGAACATCGTGATGGCTTACGATGCCGATGAGGACGAGTGCGGTCACTACCTCGTGATGGAGTTGGTCAACGGTCGCGATCTCACCTCCCTCGTGGAAAAGTCGCACCCGATCCCCGTTTGGCAGGCGGTCGATGCGATTCTTCAGGCGGCACGCGGCCTCGGTTACGCACACGCGCAGGGCATCATCCATCGCGACATCAAGCCCGCGAACTTGTTGCGCGAAAATACCGGCATCATCAAAGTCACCGACCTCGGTTTGGCACGATTAAGCGGCGCGACTCCGGAAGGCAGCGGCCTCACGCAGGCCGGTGGCGTTCTTGGTACGGTCGATTACATGTCGCCCGAACAGGCCGTCGATTCGACGACGATCGATCACCGTGCGGACATCTACAGTCTCGGCGCGACACTGTATTATCTGCTCGCTGGGCAACCGCCGTACACCGGCAAGACGATCATGGCGATCTTGCTGAAACATCGCGAAGGCGTCGTGCCCCGCATCGGTGCGGTGCGTACCGATGTGCCACCTGTTATCGATGAAATTACCGCCAAGATGATGGCGAAGTCGGTGACCGAACGTTACCAGTCGATGGGCGAAGTCGTGACCACCCTCGAGGCGATTCTGCCGCAACTGGGTGGCCGCCCCGTCGTGGCCAGCATCGGCGCACCGTCGCTCAGTGGGGTTTTCGCATCGGGTTCGTCGGTCGCCGTGAATGGCCCCACATCAACCACAACGGTGGCACATCCCGTTTCGCTTTCAGTGGTGGTGGTCGAACCGTCGCGCGTGCAGTCGGGCATCATTCGGAAATACCTCGACGCGCAAGATATTATCACGTCCGCCGTGGTTGCCACGGGGAAAGATGCGATTGAAGCGGCACTGGCGAACAAGCCCGATGCCATCGTTTGCGCGATGCACTTGGCCGATATGACGGGCATCGAACTCGCGACGCAACTCCGCACGCAAGTGAAAGAACACCCACCTGGATTCGTGCTGATTTCCTCGACTGATAGCGATGCCGCAAACAACACGGCACTGAGCCAGATGCACCGCGTGATCCTGCTTTACAAGCCATTTACACCGGAGCAACTCGTTCAAGCGTTGAACGTCGTGACGGGAAAATCGCTGGTGGTGAAGGCGAGTGGCTCGTCTTCGGGGATGTCGATCGTTCGGCCATCGAGTGGCTCGAACTTGGTCTTGCCGCCAAAGCGCGACCGCAGCACGCTCCGCGTTCTGATCGTCGATGACATGCCATCGGCACGCAGCCACGAACGTGCGGTGTTGCAGTCGCTCGGGTTCTTGCATTTCGTGGAAGAATCCGATGGCACGCAGGCCATTGCCGCCGTCTCGCGCGAGTCGTTCGATTTTATCGTCACCGATTACAACATGCCGAACATGGACGGCCTCGGTCTTGTGCGGTTCCTGAAACAGTATCCGCCAACGGCCACCATCCCCGTAATTATGGTGACCTCCGAAAGCGACCCTGAGATGCTCGACCCCGTGCGCAAGTTAGGCGTCGTAACAATCTTCGCAAAAGCGTTCCCCCGCGATGCCGTGAAGCGAGTGATGAATCAACTGTTCGGGGAATGATGCACACGCGAGTTCCGTTATGAATGAAGTCATCCGTGAATTTCTACTCGAGACGCACGAGAACCTTGCGCAACTCGATAGCGATCTCATCACGCTCGAAGACGATCCGACGGAACGCGAGACGTTGGCTCGCGTGTTTCGCACGCTGCACAGTATCAAAGGCACCGCCGGTTTCGTCGGCTTAGCGAAATTGGAAAGCGTGGCGCACGCTGCCGAGAGCCTTCTGAGCCGCCTGCGAGCGGGCGATTTTCGCTTCAACCGGGCGATTGCCACCGCGATGCTCGGCGTCGTCGATGCGATTCGCCAAATACTCGGTAGCATCGAATCCAACGGCGACGAAGGCACCGGCGACTATCACACGCTGATCGCGAAACTCGAACGACTTCGCACCGCGGGCGGCATCGACGAAGTCGAACCGTCCGGTACGGTATCGAGCCAATCGACCGTGCGCGCGGCGGCTCCCAAATCGAACCTCAGCACGATTTCTCCGCCACCGGCCGCAAAGAACTTGTCGACGATCGGCTCTCCATCTCAGTTCGTTCCAAAGCCGGCTCAATCTACCGTGGAGCCTAGCAAACAAGTCGAAGTTCCAGTGACCGAAGTCGCCGAACCGCGCGCATCGACCGTCGCCGATAGTACGATTCGCGTCGATGTCGGGTTGCTCGACAAACTCATGAATCTGGTCGGTGAGATGGTCATCGCACGCAACCAAGTCATGCAGTACAGCAGCACGCTCGAAGACAATGCGTTCGTCGGCACCGTGCAGCGACTGAACTTGTTGACGACCGAGTTGCAAGTCCACGTCATGAAGACGCGGATGCAACCGATCGGCAACGTGTGGAGTAAATTCCCGCGCATCGTTCGCGATATGGCCATCGCTTGCGGCAAAAAAGTCCGTTACGAAATGGAAGGCCAAGAGACCGAACTCGATAAAACCATCATCGAAGCGATCCGCGACCCACTGACGCATATGGTCCGCAACGCTGTCGATCACGGCATCGAAAAGCCCGACATTCGCGCGCGACACGGCAAACCGCCCGAAGGGAAATTGCATCTGCACGCCTTCCACGAAGGCGGCAAGGTCATCATCGAAATCGTCGACGATGGCGGTGGTATCGATCCGCAACGGGTTCGCAGTAAAGCGATTGCCTCGAAGCTCATCACGGTCGAAGAATCGTCGCGCATGACCGACCGCGAACTCATCAACCTCGTGTTCCTGCCCGGTTTTTCCACGACCGACAAAGTGACGAATTTCTCGGGCCGTGGCGTCGGCATGGATGTCGTTCGTACGAACATCGAAAAGATCGGCGGTACCGTCGAAATCGATAGCCGCCTCGGCCACGGGACGCAGGTCAAACTGAAAATCCCGCTGACACTCGCGATCATCCCGGCACTGACGATCACCAGTGGCGGCGACCGGTACGCCATACCGCAGGTGAATCTGGTCGAATTGCTTCGGCTCGAAGGCGATCAGATCGAGAACCGCATCGAGCAGATTCACGGCTTCCCCGTTTATCGACTGCGCGGAAACTTGATGCCGATCGTTTACCTCAACGAGCAACTCCGCATCGACGCCCCCAAACACGCGCCGGGTGAAGTCAACATCGTCGTCCTTCAAGCCGACGATCGCCAGTTTGGGTTGGTCGTCGATGCGATCCACGACACCGAAGAAATCGTCGTAAAACCGTTACAGAAACATTTGAAGGGCATCGATGCGTTCGCCGGTGCGACGATCATGGGCGATGGTCGCGTCGCGCTGATCCTCGATGTACTCAGTATCGCGCAAGGTGCAAATGTGGTATCGAGGACGCGGGGGAGGGCACTCGCCGATAAGGCCACGGTTGCTGTCGACGAAACTGCCGTCGAACTGCATTCGCTGTTGATATGCACGATCGAAGGTGGTGGGCGGATCGCGATCCCGCTCGCGATGGTCGCCCGGCTCGAAGAGTTTCCGGTGTACCTCGTCGAACGTGCGGGGTCGCGTCGGGTCGTGCAGTATCGCGGCGCGATTTTGCACTTGCTGGATGTTGCCAAGGAGTTGCGAAAAATGCAACGCAGATCCGAGGGCGCATCGCGACGACGTAAGCCGCCGACTGACAACTCAGTGACATTCGGAATGGGTGACGTACCGACAACGCACGTCGTAGTCTATGCCGGTGCAGGTGGACAAATCGGGCTTGTCGTCGAACGCATACTCGACATCGTCGAAGACGACGTGGCGATCCAATCGCAAGCGAATCGACCCGGCGTGTCGTTCACGGCTGTCGTTCACGGCCGCGTGACCGAGTTTCTCGACGTCGAGGAACTGATAGCCGCCGCCAAACTGACAGCGGGCAGTCACACGGCCAAGGAGTTGGCATGACCGCACAACGGCAACTTTGCACGTTCGCCTTAGCCGACCAGTATTTCGGTCTCGACGTGCTGCACGTACAGGAAATCATTCGATTCCAAGACATGACGCGGGTGCCGCTGGCGCACCGAGACGTGACCGGACTAATTAACTTACGCGGGCAGATCGTGACCGCGATCGACCTGCGTCGTCGCCTCGATCTGCCAGACCGGTTGCCGGGCGAGCAACCGGTGAACATCGTCGTCCAAACCGACGATGGAGCGGTGAGCTTGCTCGTCGATGAAATCGGCGACGTGCTTCAACTGGGCGAACTGAGCTACGAGCGACCCCCAGACACACTCCGCGGCATCGCCCGAGACATGATTACCGGCGCTTACAAACTCGAACAACGGCTTTTGCTCGTTCTGGACCTGGATGCGTTACTAGGCAACATCGCCCTCCCGAACTGAGCCGTTACGTTACTCCTTGGAGATTCATTCATGCAGCATTTGCGTCTACGCACGAAGCTCGGCCTCATCATCGGCATACCCATCTTCACGGCGTTACTCATCGCCGCTGTTGGCATTTATCAACTGAAATCGCTCAACGGAAAAGTACAGAGCCTCGTCGATGTCACAGTAAAAGAACTCAACGTGACAAATCAGATCGAAGGCGAGTTGCACCGGGCGATTCGCGCGCAGAAAAACTGCATCATCTCGATCGTCGACGATGAATCGAAACGGTACGCCAATCAATCGCGGAAGCACGAAGAAGCCGCGAATCAGTCGCGCAACGAACTTGCGAAGCTCATCGAGATGCACGGCTCCGCCGAAGAAAAAGAGGCGTTGAACGAGTTCGATCGAACCTGGGTGGAATTTCAAAAGATCGAAAAAGACGTGCTCTCGTTGGCGGAGAAGAACAGCAATATCAAGGCGAGTAACTTGTTGAACGGCATCATGCTCGAGAAGCTCAACGCACTGGAGTTACTGTTATCGCCACTGCCCGCAATGATGGAAGCCGAACAAAACGTGAAGCCCGACCCCGTGCGCGTCGCATCGATCCCTAAGAAGAGTCGCCTGATTTTCGAGGTGCTTTTGCAGTTGCAAACCACGTATCGCGTCTTAAACCAACACAACAACGCGAACGCCGAACTCGAAAAGAACCCGTTTGAAACGCAGTGGAAATCGCTCGAACGCGGCATCGACGAAAAGCTGATCTCGCTCAAAACGATGTCCGACGGCAAGGACAAAGAGAGCGAGACCATCGCCCGCGCGACGACCGCGTACGGCGAATTTAAGGACATGGCGAGTCAAGTTCTCAAACTCTCCCGCGATAACACCGTGAACTTGTCGACGAACCTTTCGATGGGCACGCTTCGCGAATTGGTCGATAGCTGCGACCTCGCGTTGATACGCCTCAAGTCGAGCTTGGGCAAACGTCTGGAGGCGGACAAGCAAGCGAGTCAGAATTACTACTTGAATTCAATTCTCGCTACGATCGCAACGGCGGGTGTGGGAATCGCATTGTGCCTAACGCTGTCGACGATTATCCTCCGGTCGATCACCGGTCCGCTCGCACAGACAATCCTTTACTCGAAGGCGATTGCAAAAGGCGATCTCCGACAGCGATTACAATTGCAACGTCGCGACGAAATCGGCGAACTGGCGTCCGCGATGGACTGCATGGCGGACGGCCTGCAAACGCAGCAACAAAGCATCTCGCACACCGCACAAACGTTGGCGAGTGCGGCGCATCAATTGAACTCCGTCAGCCAGATGATGTCCGCCAACGCGGAGGAAACCGCAGCCCAAGCCAACGTCGCTTCGGCTGCTGCCGAGCAAGTGAGCAACAACGTGGCCACCGTTTCCACGGGCACCGAGGAGATGGGTGCGAGCATCAAGGAGATCGCAAAGAGCGCACACGAAGCCGCCCGCGTCGCGACTTCAGCAGTCAAAGTCGCCGAGAAAACGAACGCTACGGTGGCCAAACTCGGCACGTCGAGCGCCGAGATTGGCAACGTGATCAAGGTGATTACTTCGATCGCACAGCAAACGAACTTGCTCGCACTGAACGCGACAATCGAAGCGGCACGAGCGGGAGAAGCGGGCAAAGGCTTCGCCGTGGTAGCGAACGAGGTGAAAGAACTCGCCAAACAAACGGCGAAGGCGACGGAGGATATTAGCCGTAAAATTGAGGCCATTCAGGGCGATGCGAAGGGGGCCGTCGAGGCGATTGCGAAAATTAGCAATATCATCAACCAAATCAACGATATTCAGAATACAATTGCCAGTGCCGTCGAAGAGCAAACCGCGACGACGGGGGAAATCAGCCGCAACGTCCACGAGGCGGCCAAGGGGAGTAGCGAAATCGCGAAAAACATTCTCGCAGTCGCCGGTGCCGCGCGGAATACCACCGAAGGGGCAGCGAACACGAAAACCTCGGCAGATGAACTCACGCGGATGGCAGTCGACCTTCAGAACTTGGTGACGCAGTTCAAACACGGATGATCGACCGATGAGGAAAATTCGCGTACTCATCGTCGACGATTCGGCCATCATCCGGCAGACCGTGTCGGACGAACTCGGACTCGATCCGGAGATCGAAATCGCAGGGACAGCCCCGAACGGCCAGATTGCGCTCGCCAAGATGACGCAGGTCAATCCGGACTTCGTACTACTCGATGTCGAAATGCCCGTTCTCGATGGCCTGAAAACGCTTTGCGAGTTGAAGAAAACGCACCGCCGAATTCCAGTGATGATGTTCAGTTCGCTCACCGAACGCGGTGCGGATGCCACACTCGATGCCTTGATGCTCGGCGCGGCGGGTTACTTCTCGAAACCGAACCGCGGCGGTATCGAGGAATCGCGCCGAATCATTCGCGAACAACTATTGCCTCAAATTAAAGCGATCTGCGCAGCGAACCTTGCAAAGTTTGCGACCGCACGCCCCACGGTCGTGCCGGTGTTACCACCCACTCGTGCAGATCTCTCGGGAGTTGTCGGCATCGTCGCGATTGGCGTTTCGACGGGTGGGCCGAACGCGCTGATGGAACTCTTTCGCAGCCTCCCCGCCGACCTTCCCGTACCGATCGTAATCGTGCAGCACATGCCGCCGGTGTTCACGAAACAACTCGCGAACCGCTTGACGGCCAACTCGAAAATTCTCGTCGAAGAAGCGACATCGGGAGCGTCGCTCGAACCGGGCCGAGCGTGGATCGCGCCGGGTGACAACCACATGACAGTCGCACGGCAGGGGTTTCGACACATTTTCGTTCTCGACAAAGAACCGCAGGAAAACTCCTGTCGCCCTGCCGTCGATCCGCTGTTTCGCTCGGTGGCGAAGGTGTTCGGTGGGCAGGCGTTGGCGATCGTCATGACGGGCATGGGCTCGGATGGGGTGCGCGGTTGCGAAGCGATCAAAGCGGTGGGCGGTCGCGTTCTGATTCAAGATGAAGCGTCATCGGTCGTGTGGGGGATGCCGGGAAACGTGTCGCGCGCGGGACTCGCGGACAAGGTGTTACCCCTTTCACTCATCGGACCGGAAATCGTACGTCGCGTGTTGAAGGCCAAGGATTGAGGTCGAAGATGACGGAACAGGATTATGCGTTCGTCGTGAAACTCCTTCAGGAACGGACGGCCATCGTTCTCGATCCAGGGAAGGAATATCTCGTGGAAAGCCGACTCGCGCCGGTGGCGTTGCAGCACGGTTTGGCAACGGCGACCGAGTTCATTCAAAAGTTGCGCAGCCCCGGCGGGACGGCCTGCATTGTCGACCTCATCGAAGCGATGGTCACGACGGAGACCTCGTTCTTTCGCGATGTCCACCCGTTTGAAACACTCCGGAAAACGGTGTTGCCCGAACTGTTGCGGACCCGCTTGCCCGATCGCGAATTGAACGTCTGGTGTGGGGCGAGCGCGAGTGGGCAAGAGCCGTACACGATCGCGATTCTGATCCGCGAATACTTCCCCGAGTTGCTCGGTTGGACCGTGAACATTCTCGCATCGGACATTTCGACGGAGATGTTAAAGCGCAGCCAGGACGCGCGTTACACGCAGTTAGAAGTGGGCCGCGGACTGTCCGCAGCGTTGCTCGCCAAGTATTTCCGTCAGGACGGGTTCCACTGGGTTCTCCGCGACGAGATCCGCAATATGGTGCGGTTCCAACAAATCAACCTCGCGCAGACGTGGCCTCCAATGCCGATGTGGGACATCATCCTGATTCGCAACGCGATGATTTACTTCGACATCGAAACGAAGAAGGCGATCCTGCGCCGTGCGTCGAAGGTACTACGCTCCGATGGCTTGCTCATTCTGGGCGGAGCTGAGACGACGTTGAACCTCGACTCCGCCTATCAGCGCGTCGAACACCTAAAGTCCGGTTTCTATCGTCTCGGAGACAAACCATCACTGTGACAATTCGCCCAAAGTGAATGGTTTCCGCAACCGTTCATGGGATTTACGATCGTCGAAAAGAATTCGATTTTGGCGAGAAGTTCGACTTGGGTAGCCATCGCAACTCCGGTTCCGTTCGTACCATGGAGACTGTTCTTCATGGTACTTCGCAACCGGTTCGTGCATCTTCGGCAATTAGTCTTTTTTGAGGTGAGTCTTCACGATTTCTACCAACTTGTCGAACGTGGCCGGGTCGTGAATCGCGATTTCGGACATCGCTTTGCGGTCGAGCATGATCGTCGACAGTTGCAGGCCGTGGATGAATTCGCTGTAGCTCAGGCCGCGCATCCGGCAGGCGGCGTTGACGCGAATAATCCAGAGGCGGCGGAACGAACGCTTCTTGGCGCGACGGTCGCGGAACGCGAAGGCGCGTGCCCGGATGAGCGTCGTGATCGCCTGGCGATATAGGTTATGCCGACTGAGGCGGAAGCCTTTCGTGAGCTTCCGCGTACGTTTGCGACGTGCGGCTAAAGTCTTACCACTACCTGCGCGGACCATGGACAACCCTCAAGAAGATGATGTATCGATGAATGAAGAGCGAACTTTAGTACTGGCCCATTGCGATCAGGTACTTCTTCACCAGCGGTCCCGACGTCACGACGGTTCCGCGGAGTTGACGACGTTTCTTGCCGTTGAAGTGGGCATTTAAGTGCCGCTTACCGCACTGGGCGTGCTTCAGTTTCCCGGAAGCGGTGCGTTTGAGCCGCTTCAGGACGCTCTTGTTCGTCTTGTTCTTCTTGGCCATGGTTCCGTTCTCCGTGGGGAGGGGCGTTCAGTCCGAAGACTGCACGACTTGTGGACCCCCCGACACTCATCGTCGCACTCGGCGAGCACGACGGGGATACTCCAAACCGCGCAGGCATTGCCGCGAAGTCGAGACGTTCCGCTTAGAAAGCAGATTCTAGAAAGCAGGCCATCGCGCGGCAATCGCCGAAGGCAATTCTTTCGCATTTAATGCTTCGTTCGTAAACTCAGGCGTTTGACGACCATCGTTGCGTAACTGCCGCGGATGAGGTCGAAGTGAAGGATCGCTTTCCGTAGGCCCAGGTGCTGATCGTCGACGTCGTGTTCCATCGTGATGTCTTTGGGCTTCAGGCAGACGGGGCGGTCGCCCTTCGAGAAGAACGGCTTGTGCATTCCGGGCACTTTCATCGTTGCCAGCGTCAGGCCATCTTCGGCCAGCACGCCCTCGACGTACGGCAACCACGGCGAATCGGGTTCGGGTTTCCAGCGAGCCGAAGGTAGTGGCAATACGAGATCGTTCCAATCGATTTTCGTTCGCGGAACGGGCAATGAGCCGAGCCGCGTTTCGATGTCGACACGATCCTTGGCAGGTGTTTTGTCTTCGATCCATTTCGCCAGTGTGCGATTCCAGACGTGGCTCTGATACGCGGCCAAATATAGCCCTTGCAGCTCCATATTCAACCGTTCGATCGCACCGCGAAAGTCGGTCGGGTTCGCGCACAAGTGATCGATCGCGTACCGCGAACTCCCCTTGCCGCACTGTTGACGGCACGCCTGCCAGTCGCCCCAGTGGCGGTTCAGCATCGACTTTTCTCGCTTCTGGCTCGCCCGATCGAACTCGTACGGTGCCGTCAACGCCAGCCGCAATGCGGACTCGAAGCGGGCGTGCATCATTTCCATCGCGAGGAACGTCGTGCCGTGAATGACCGAACCGAAGCGCTGGTCGTCGAAGTAATTCGGCAAGCCGACAGTTCGGACTTCCTTAATCGTGAATTCCATCGCTTTGACGGCAGTTGCAGAAAGCTCGCGGACGGTGATCGCGAAGCGATTGTCGCGGATCTGGTCCGACGTGAACGGCTCGTGCGCGTGGCCGAGAAACGTCACCAACATGCGTTGGTGTTCGAGGTTTTTCTTCGGGCCATTTTCAATCGTGATAAATTGCGTCGTGTTCGCATGGCGATCTTTCAGCCCGCCGAAGCTGATCCGTTGCGGTGAAATATGCCACCGCTGACGGATGATCGAAATGGCATCGGGCGTCGTCCAACCCGACTTCGCCAAACGATAGAGCGAGAACGCCCCCGATGGCTGTGGCACGACGTCGGTTAATTCTTCGACGGAGAAATCTTCCGGCGATTGTTTCAGTTTCATTCCATAGTCATACGAACTTCGGGGATAGTAACCCTCCCACCCATGGTTCCACCATGGGCTGATAGAGCGACACCTTCAGTGTCGGGTCTGTTCTTCGGTCCTGAAAGGATCGCTCACGTAGCCCATGGTGGTACCATGGGACGGGGCCGCACCCATTGTCAGTGTGCGGATTGCGTCGCGTCTCGAAGACTCGCCACGACTGAAAGATTACCGCAGATACTCTCGCGGTTTTGGCTGAACAGTCAGCGTGCCTTGCGGTACGCGCGTGGCGTTCGGCGGTATCGGCTGCGTGGGAACTGGCTTGCGAACCCACTCGCCTTGCGGTGCGAGATTTTGCGGCCCGATCGGCAATTGCCCCGGTAACGGCGCGGGATCGTCGTGGATCGGCAAACTCGGCCCCGCAAGCACCGCCGTCGGAATCGCACTCGCCAATTCGTTCAACAACTCGGCGATCGTCGTAATCGTAGCCGGGTTCATCGGCAGTGAGAAGTGACCGGAACCGGGTACTTGTATTGTGCCCGATTCGCGCGGCGATAACCCTGCGAGAAAGCCGTTCGGATTCAGTACGACGCGCCGGCCGACTTGGAAATCGTTCGGGTTCATTTGCGTCGTTGGTAAATAGACGGGGGCAATTTGCACCAACGCATCGACCGGTAGGCCATCCGCAGAAAGCCGGTCCGCGATGCCATCGACGATCCCCGCACCGAAACTGTAACCGACGAGCACGATCTTCGGGTTCGTTTCCTCGCGATGCAATCGGCGGATTTCCTTCTCGAACAACGCACCGTGAAACAGCTCGCCGCTATACACTTTCGTGAAGCCATACTCGTTGAGTTTTCCGCGAAGTTGGTGCAATTCGGCCAAGATTAACGGGTCGTTCCCGTTGACCAAGAACGTGTAAACTTGCGAGCGTTGTTCACCGCGCAGTGCGGTATTTTGCAACGGCTCGATCACGGGCCGAATCGCTTGATGGTGGCAACTCGTACATCCGCTGAAGCCGAAAACCAGCGATGCGACTACGAGTAAGCACGAACTTCGGTCCATCGTAAAACCCTCTAAACCGCGTCTCTTCGCTCCCTTCTAATAATCGGCAAGATTGCGCAAATCGGGTGAATCGATCCAAACTACCAACGCGCCGGACGCATCAGATTGTTCTGAAATTGCCGGTCGCGCAGGTGGGGTAACTTAGGCAGTTTCAAATCGCGACTTCGCGACCGGTTTTCACCGACTCGCATTCGCGATAGCACATGACGAGCGCATCGCGGGCGAGCTTCCCGCTCAGCAATTCGGACTCGCGGCCACTACTGACGCTGTCTACGGCCGCCTGAATTTCCGCCGCGAATGCCGAGATCGGGTCGCCGCCACCGTCGAGTTGCGGCGCTTCGGATTGGCCATCGGCGGTGAGGAGCGTGAGTGCGACACCGCCCGAATCGTAGAGCAATGTCGCCCGTTCGAGATAGATTTCGAAGCCGTGCGCGAATGGCCGACCGGGCATCGATAGCGCCCCGCTCGAACACGTCACCGATGGGCCGCCGGGGCCGTAAAGGTACTGCGTCGTCAAGTAGCTGACCGCACCATTTTGTTCGACGACGCCGGTCGAGAATACCGCACGCGGTACGCCGCAAACGAGGCCGATAAAGTGCGTATCGTGGACGTGCAAATCGATCGCGGGGCCACCGGTCTTCGACGAATCGCCGATCTCCGCAGACCAATTCGGCTTCGCAATGATCCGCTTGAAATGCGCACCCAACAGCTTGCCATACTTTCCACTTCGGATCGTCTCAGCAGCGAACGCGAACTCGGGAAAGAACGGCAACACGTGGGCGACCATCAGGAGTTTCCCCGATGCTTTCGCCGCCGCCAACATCGCATCGGCTTGTTCGGGGAGCAGCGAAATCGCCTTCTCCACAAGCACGTGCTTGCCCGCTTTTAACGCCGCAATCGCCGTCGCCGGGTGTTGGTCGGTCGTGTTACAAATATCGATGAGGTCGATATCCGGGTCGGCCAACATCGCGTCGAGCGATTCGTACGTCCGAACGCCAGTAAGATTGACATGCCCCGGCTCGGGGCCGAAGTTCCCGCGTGTGGCCGTCCAGTCGCCAGCGAGTTTTTTCGTATCGCGGCTACAAATCGCAACCACCTTCGCCCCCCGCAACCGCAACGCCGCGAGGTAATGAATCCGCCCCATGAAGCCAACACCCGCAATGCCGATCCGGATCATTTTTGAAACTCCATGTGACCATCCGATGAACCCGTTCCCGCGTTCGATCATCCTATCGAGAACGGATTCCGTATGACGAAACGAAATGGTCTGCGATGGATCGCGAACAGAGATGGAGTCATGAATTGTGATGACCGATTTCGACGCAAATTTAGCAGACAGGATTCGGGCGGCTCAGAACGATCCGCGTTCGGTGGAAGAACTCGTATCGCTCGCGCTGAGCGAACAGGACGAAAACGCCGCGTGGGCTGTCGTGTCAATTTTGCATCGTCGCGGGACGCAAGAGGTGTTCGATGCCGCACGTTCACTTTGCATTAGCAGTTGTGCTTCTGAACAAACGCTCGGCGCGAACATCCTGGGGCAATTGGGAGTTCCCGAACGCTCGTTCCCCAACGAATCTGTGGACATCCTCCTCACGCTCATTCAGCCAGACCGAAACGCGGATGTTCTGGACGCAGTTTGCATCGCGTTGGGGCACATTCATGAGCCACGGTCAATTCCGTCAATATGCAATCTGGCAAGTCATTCGAGCATGGAAGTGCGATACGCGGTCGCGTACGCACTGGGAGGATTTACGGACGAATTCGCCATCGATACGCTGATTTCACTCACAAGGGATCCGGAAGAATCGGTTCGAGATTGGGCGATGTTCGCACTCGGTTCGCAATGTGATGTCGATACACCGGAAATCCGCAACACTCTTTTTCAGGGCACCGGCGATCAATCCGAAGTCGTTCGCGGCGAAGCGATGGTAGGGCTTGCAATTCGACACGATGTTCGCGTGATCGAACCGATCAATCAAGCACTGCTAGCTTGGGAAACCGCTAGATATCCGCACTATGCAAGCGATGCAGCGGAAGCAATCGCGTCGCCGCAGTTGCTACCAACCTTGTTGCGAATCAAGCAGGGAATCGATTCGCGCGATACGCGATTCGACGAAGCAATTCGACGGTGTTCTGCTCGATCTCTACCGGATGAGGAATGACTCTATGGAAGCCGTGATCTTCGTTGGCATACCGGCGGCGGGCAAATCGACGTTCTATAAGGAGCGATTTTTTACGACGCACATGCGGGTAAACCTGGACATGCTCAAGACCCGGAAGCGCGAGAAGCGGTTCGTCGATGTTTGTATCGAAGCGAAACAGCGATTCGTCGTCGATAACACGAACCCGACGCGAGCCAACCGACTCGTTTACATCGAGGCGGCGAAAGTGGCGGGTTTTCGTGTGATTTGCTATTATTTGCAATCGATCGTCGAGGATTGCATGAAGCGGAACGATCAGCGGCCACAAAAACAATATGTGCCTGTAGCGGCCATTCTCGGTTCGGCGGGCCGCATGGAATTCCCCGCGAAAGACGAAGGGTTCGACGAGATGTACTACGTGAAAATCGGCGACGCCAACACGTTTCTTGTCGAGGAGTGGAGCGATGAAATTCGATGAGCTCGACGCAAAAATGCGGGTGTTCGAGACGGCGCACGATCACTGCGTGCTGCCGGGGTTGTACATGGTCGCCCGCCTCGATGGCCGTGGCTTCACGCGATTCACGCGATTGACGAAAGAAACGCATTCGTTTGACGCCCCTTTCGATGTGCGATTTCGCGACATGATGCTGGCAACCGTCGAACACCTGATGTCCGCGTGTGGCTTCCACGTGGTCTATGGCTACACGCAGAGCGACGAGATCTCGCTCTTGTTCGCGCTCGAAGAGAACAGCTTCGGGCGGAAACTCCGCAAATTGCAATCGATACTTTCCGGCGAAGCGAGTGCGAAGTTTTCGCTGCTATTGGGGTCGATGGGGGTATTCGATTGTCGCATCTCGCAACTGCCATCGGTGGGGCACGTCGTCGACTATTTCCGTTGGCGTAACGAAGATGCGCACCGTAATTCCCTGAACGCACACAGTTACTGGCAACTCCGAAAGAATGGGCAAACTGTCGGCGAAGCGACGGCCGCGATGCAAGGGTTGTCGGTCGCCGAAAAAAATGAATTGCTCTTTCAGAGCGGGATCAATTTCAACGACTTGCCATCGTGGCAAAAGCGTGGCACCGGCTCGTACTGGGAGCAATACGAACGCACGGCCGAGAACCCGATCACCGGCGAGAAAGTGTCCGCCCTACGCAAGCGAATCCAGCACGACATGGAGTTGCCGGTGAAGGAAGCGTATACGGCGTTTCTATTGAAGCGGTTGACGGAATGCCGCGAATGAAAAACGCCTTGCGACTACCACTTTTATGGAGGTCGCAAGGCGGCTTGACACCAATCGATCTTACCAGCGGACGCCGTACTGCATGTAGAACAGGCTGCTGTTTGTCGCGGCGTTCGGCCCCGATGTGTTCCGGAGGAATCCGCCGCCGAACAGGTGCGAGTAGCCGACGAGTAAGTCCGAACGCGGCGTCAGGTGGAAGTTCGACACGAGGTCGATTTCGTTGCCGACGAACGTCCCCGCCCGGCCCGTTGCGTCGCGGCGTATGGCATTCCCACCCGCGTTGTACAATGCGTCGCGGCCACTATCTAACCAGAAGTTGTGCACCTGCACCCAACAGGTCAACCACTTAGCCGGATACACGTACAGATGGAAGTTCACATCGTGAATGTTCTGGCGACCGACCAAGTCCACCCAGCCGAGGTAATAGTGGCCGAACGGGAAGAGTTGGTTGAAGGTATTATATCGCCCGCTGTTCGGATTGTCGTCGCCACTCGCGTAGTCGTAGTACGCCCATAACGTCGGGTTCCACGGCAGCGTTTTCGAGTGATAGCCCAAGCCCGTCGTGACCATCCCGGCCACGATGTCTTGCTTGCCTTGGCGACCGAGTTGCAAAGCCAACTCGGCATCCCAGAGGAACTCGTCATTCGTGTCGCCGGCATAGCGACCGCCGAGCGTGTGGACGGTCGAAGGTTGACGATTAATCCCCTGTTGCGTCACGCGGTTCGTATTGTCGAGCATCAAGTAATACATGTCGACTGTCGTGCCTTTTTTCGGCTTATACGTCGCCCAGGCACCCGCAAAGTTCACGTTGTTATCGCCGCTATCGAGCTTGTTCGCGTTCGGAATCACCGGTTGGACCCAGAACAAATCCGTATCCCATTTCTCGGTCGTTTGCATCAGGCGAAAGCCCTGGAACGTACGTCGTGTATTGGCCCAATCGAGGCTTGAGATCAACCGTTGCGAACCGAGCGAAATTTCCTGACGACCGATGCGAAGGTATACCGGATTCCCGCCGACTTCCGCGACTTTGGCATCGATGAACAAGTTCAGGAAATCGGGCCCCGTTTCGTCGATCGCGAGCGGTGGCAGATCTTGGTTTTGCGTGTACGCTGCGATGCCTTCGATATAGAATCGCAGTTTATCTTGGTACCATAAATCGGAATAGATTCTGGCGCGCGACAGTTGATAGACGTTGTCGCGTTGCGTGAGGCGACTGTTGTATTCATTCATGTACCGCGACCAGGCCGAACCGCCCAGCGATAGCATCCAGTCGTCGCCGATCTTCATTCGCTTCATGCGATCGGAGAGATCTTTCGGCGGCGTCATCGGGTCTTCGAGGTAGCGGAAGTCCGAGTCGAAGAACGATGGCCCCATCAATCCGAACGGGACATATCCCGATTTCGGTGGGCCATCGGTTTGGCCGCCCCGCAACTCCGTCAACAGCGTGTATGCGCCTTTGCCACTCGGCGGAATTGGAAACGGTCCCGGACGCGGGGCCGGCCGGTTCGGTGGCACTTTCTTGAAGTTGAACGGCTGGCAGGTCGCACAGCCAGTATCGCCACACGATGGGCAACCGCCTGCGGCGAGAATCGCAGCCGGTTCGGTTACGGTCACCGTTGGTGTTGCTACAACGGGTGCCGGTGCTACAGGGGTTGCGACAACCGTTTGCGGCGATATCAATTTGCCGTCGAGCGTTTCAACTGGTGCGCCCGTTACCGCGTTTTGCGATTGTGCCCACACACGATCGCCTCCAGCAAGCACCGCAGCGGCCACCACAGCGCGCGGGATCCAGCGGTTCCACTTACTCATGACTCCATTCACTCCATACTCGGACGATATAATGAGGTTTAGATGCAAGATCGGTAATGTTTGCAGTTCAAAACCGCTTGTGGGGAGTTGAACCGATCCTGCCTTCGGTATCGGATAGATGGGTCGCGAATGTGGTGCGTGTCGGATGCTTTCGTAGGGTAGTATGGTCGCTACGTGCATTAAAGAAATTACAGTCGCGCA
The DNA here is from genome assembly GCA_043785305.1 of Limnoglobus sp. Classification (GTDB taxonomy): domain Bacteria; phylum Planctomycetota; class Planctomycetia; order Gemmatales; family Gemmataceae; genus Limnoglobus. The sequence goes on from JAYVXI010000289.1 coordinate 20,069, forward strand.
ACTCCACCTAAACTACCAAGGCCGCATCAAAATCCATTGTCAACCACTGGGGAAACACCGATGTCTGCGTACTTTCATTGCCCGTGCGGTCGGCGGCTTCGGTCATCTTCCGTGACGAATGGTGCCGTCGATTGCCCCGATTGTGGGCGCACTGTCGTGATGGCCGCCGTGCCGAAAGACCGTCGCGGGATTTGGGTCGCCATCATTGCATTGGGTGTGATTGGCGTCGCGATTGGGTCGAGTTTCGCGTTTCGGAAAACGCCGCCTGTGCCCGTTGTTGCGTTGGTCGCGCCAACAATCGCAACACCGACAATTGCACCGAAAGTTCCGCAAGTCGTCCCGGTTTTAGTCGTGGCGGAAATGGCTCCGGCACCGCGGTCGGTCGAACCGATCGCTCCGCCAGTCGTTACTATCACGCCATCACCGATGCCGCGTGTGGGCGTGTTGCAAGCGGACATCGATTCCCGCTTCAAAGTCGGCGATACTTTTAATCAGGAAGTGGTGTTTAGCAGAAAATCGGACTTCCGGTTCGTCGGCTCAGAGTTCAGCCAAGCGGCGCGATATGCGTTTCGCTCTTCGATTGTAATCTCGAAAGTGAACGTCGATGGATCGTATATCGCAGAGCAAACGATCGGGAAAGCGATCTGGCTCGATGGCGATGCAGACTCGAAACCGACGTTGATCGACGCACTCGAAAAAGCAAAAGGCACCAAGTTTGAACTGACATTTTCGCGAAATCATGAAGTGACCGAACTGAAAGGGTTGAAAGATCCGATCCGCGTGGCGGCGGGCAAAAATGCAGCGATGGGCCAGTCGCTACGGTTGTGGTCGTTGCTCGATGCCGACGCATGGAAGGAACTGGCCGGGCTGACGTTCTTCTTCGCGGAGAAGCCGTTGAAGGCCAAAATGACCTGGAACAAGCCCGTTTCGCACGATTGGGGGCCGCTCGGCAGTTGGAACGGCAAGACGGTTTATCTTGCGGCGGGCAAACAGCCGAAGCAAACGAACCTCGAACGGATCGACTACCGGCACGAGATTTATTACAAGCCGCCCGCACTCGGGGCCGACCGCGACTTGCCGTTTCGCATACAGAAGGCCGCGTTCCAAACGATCCTCGCGGGAGGTGCGATTCTGTACGACCCCGCAACGAATCGCACGACGGCCGCCGAAGAAACCTTTCGCGTTCGCGGCAACATTCAAGTTTCACTCGCCGGCATGGATGCGGCCATCGAGATGGAAGAAGCGCAAGGCTTCCGGCTGACAATCGAACAACCTGCGACAAATGCCTTGGTTGGCACGCCGGGAGCGAAACCACCATTGCCGAAGAAATAGTTTACGCCTCTTTCACTTCGTTCAGGATCGAAGCCAGCACGGCGTCGGGGCTGACGTTTTCGGCTTGGGCTTCAAAGTTCAACAAGATGCGGTGCCGCATTGCGGGGAGGTAGACTTTCCGCACATCCTCGAAGCTGACGTTGAAGCGGCCTTCGAGGAGTGCCCGGAGTTTCGAGGCGAGGATCAGCGTTTGGGCACCGCGCGGGCTGCCACCGGCGCGTAAGAAGCGGTTCGTGTCGGCGGTGGCGTACTCGTTATTTGGGTGCGTCGCCAGCAGCAAACGAATCGCGTAATCTTGCACCGGCGCGGCGACGATTACTTCCCGGACGAGTTGCTGCCAGGTTTGAATCTCGGCTGCATCCATCACTTTCTCAGCCTTCGGCGACTCGTTTCGCGTCGTGCGATTCAGGATCGCGTTCAACTCTTCGCGGGTCGTGAATGGCACCGTCAACTTGAAGAAGAAGCGGTCGAGTTGGGCCTCGGGTAGCGGGTACGTGCCTTCTTGTTCGATCGGGTTTTGCGTGGCGAGCACGAAGAATGGCTCTTCGAGTTTGTGCGTCGTGCCACCGATGGTCACCGAATGTTCTTGCATTGCTTCGAGAAGTGCCGATTGCGTTTTCGGCGTCGCTCGGTTGATCTCGTCCGCAAGGACAATTTGCGCGAACAATGGCCCCGACTGAAAGCGAAACTCGCGTTTGCCTTCCGACGATTCGCTGATGATGTTGGTGCCGATGATGTCCGAAGGCATCAAGTCCGGCGTAAATTGCACGCGGGAAAATTTCAGATCGAGCGCGTTCGCAAGCGTACGAACGAGTAGCGTTTTGCCGAGGCCCGGCACGCCTTCGAGCAGCGTGTGCCCGCCGACGAACAGGCACGTGAGCACGCCGCGAACGATCTCGGGTTGCCCTACGATCACCTTGCCGATCTCGGCTTCGAGTGCGGCAAAACGCTTACGGAACTCGGCGGCCCGTTCGGGCATCGGTGCGGTCGCAGCAATCATCGGGTGGCTGGCTCCTGTAACTTATGTCGTCGGTTCGTCTTTGTTGAAGTCGGCGCGTTTCTTCGCTTTGTTCATCCGGCTGAAAAAGTCTTCGTCTTCAGTCTTTTTCGCTTCTTTTTCGCGTAACGGCGGTGCGGGAAGTGCGGGCTTCGCGCCTTCGTTTGTATAGGCGTCGGCCCCTTCGGGTGCGGCCGTTGCGGTGGGCGATGCCGTCGGATCGAAGCGGCGTTCGGCGCGTTGTTTTTCGATCTTCTCGTCGACTTCCAACTTCCGTTTGCTCAACTTGTCGAGTTGCGTGGTGCCCGTCTCGATGGTGGATTTTTGCCGCAATTTTGACCACGTTCGCGTGGCCGAATTCTGCACCTCGGTCCACTCGATTGCGACGCGACGGATGCCGACATCGAACAGTAACAGTAACCCTGCCGCGAAGACGAGCCAGTACCAAAATGGCAACAACGATCGCGCCACTTTCGGTGCTTCGCGGAACAGCGTTCCCGCTGCGGCGAGCGTTTCGAGTTCCTTCGGGTCGTCGGTGTAGAAGTTCCCGCCCGTGGCTTCGGCGAGGCGTTTCATGAGGTTCGTGTTGCTTTCGAGGTCGGCATATTCGGGCGAATACGGCACCGTGACACCGGCCCGCGAAGCATCGAACAGCGTACCCGCTTTGCCGCCACTACCCGCTTGATAGCCTTCGACTCTAACAAAATACGTGCCCGCTTCCTCGGCGGAAAACTCGGCTTCATACTGCCCCGGCCCCTTGCGGCGGAACGACAGTTCGGGGACTTTCTCGCCCGCCGCCAATTGTTTCGGCAAGCCGACTTTCGCCTTCAAATCGAGGCCATTTACGGGGCGATCTTTTTCGTCGCGGGCATCGACGACGACGCGAACGCGGCCATCTTTGTACTCGGTGGCGATCGTCATGCGGCCCTTCTCGGCGGCCCGCATCGCCCAATTGACGGTCTGCTCCCAGAACTTTTTATAAAGGTCCGATTGCACCCAATCTTTATCCCACCCGACGACACCACCCGCCGGTTGCGTGCGGGCGTCCGAAGTGAACGCGACCGATTTCCCGAGGCCGTACTGACCCGTTGCCAGCACGGGAAAGCGCAGATCTTCGTTGATCGCGGGGCCTTCGATTCGCATCTGCACCAGCGGCGAATTTTTGATTGTCGTTCGCACGAATCCGCGCAGTGTTGGCAGCGGGTCGGAGAAGCCTTCAGCCAACCCACCGCGTAGCCGCAACTGCGGTGCGAACGGCTTATCGTAGATGAACGACTGGCTGATCCGGCGGCTCTCTTTGATGTAAATCGACGGGAGTTCGTCGGGGTTTTTCGGTTCGTAATAACTACCCGGTTGGCCGCGACCGTCGCGCGTGCCGAGAGCGATGCCTTTCATTCGCGAACTCAGTGCGGCGCTATGCGTCGCCACGCCGACGGTGGTGCATGTCACCCCGTTGTCAGCCATGAGCTTGACGGCGGCAATTCCATTCGGGCCGTATGCTGGGTCGCCATCGCTGATGAGGATCGTGTGCTTGACCGCGAGTGCATATTCGGGGGTAATCAGCGTGTCGACGGCGCTCGTTAGGAACGGGTCGAAGTCGGGCATATCGCCGGGCGTCATGCCGTCGACTTTGCCGAGGAGGTCGCCCTTTCTGTTGCCGATTTCCTGGAACGGAATCACCCAACTGACGCCGTTGCCGCCGAAACCGTATTGCATGAGGCCGACCATATCTTGCGGGTTCAGCCGGTTAATCGCGAGGCGTGCGATGTCCTTTTGCCACTTGTTGCCGTCGGCCATTTCGGAGGCGTGCATGATGAGAACGAGGCCGCCGCGACCGGCCGCCTGAATCGATTTGATCTCGCAATCGACGGGGAGCGCCGCCTCGATCGGCGTGCCTTGATAGCCACCGGGGCCGTACGAATCGGGCCCGCCGACCATGATGAACCCGCAACCCTGATCGTGGACCGCCGAGCGAATCGATTCCATCTGATCGGCAGTAAACGACTCCGCAGGCACGTTCGCGAGGATGATGCAATCGAAGTTACTGAGGAACAACGCGAAGTCCGATTTCTCTGCGGGCAGCCGTGAGATGCTCACGGGGTCGACGCGGATATCGGCGGATTTCAATGTGCGAATCAGGTGACTATGCGGTGACACGCCATCGAGCGGCTCGTCGATAAACAGCACGCGGCGCTGCCCGCGCGACACCACCGCCGCCACGGCGCGATTGTTGGCGACGCGGTCGCCGGGGACGCCGACGACGACATCGGTCAGGCGACCACCTTCACTTGGAATGCCCGATTGGATCGGCGAAAATGTCGCACGATACGAGAACGACGATTCCTCTTTGCCTGCCGGTTTGTCGCGGAAGCGGAAGGCGTTCAGCCCTGGTTTCAGTTCGACCTTCGCCGCTTTTCCGGCGGGTGCGTCGATCACTTGCACCGACTCCGCATCGATTGGGACGATATCCGTTTTCTCGCTGCCATCGTCGGTAATGCCGACGCGGACGAGTTCGAGGAGGCCGATGACCACGCGATTCGGGTTCGCATTTCGCACGAGTACGCGGACGGGCAAACGGTTGCCGGTCGCCGTAATCGGCGGTGCTTCGACGGCTTGAACGAGAACTTCGTTTTCGTTCTGGAAGCCGGGCGCAAGTGCGAGCGCGTCGATCTGCACGCCGTTCTGTTTCGCAATCGCGGCTTGTTCCTCCGCGTTTCCGAGGTTCTCGTTGCCATCGCTGACGAGTACGATCCGCTTCGAGGTGCCTTCGGGGAACGACGCGAGCGCGAGCTTCAGAGCGGCGGCGATGTCGGTATATTGGCCGTCGATCGGGCCTGCCATGCGGTCGTCGATCGGCAAATCGCGTAGCCGTGCGGGTGGCAACGCGAGGCGTGGCCGCTTACCGAACAGGATGACACCGGCGCGATCTTCGCGACGATTCACCCCGCGTAGCCGCACCGATTGATCGACGAATTTCTGGATGCCGAGCCAACGGCGATCCGTTTGCTCGCTGGCCTTCGCGTTCGGATCGACGTCTTGCGGCACGCTGTAAGAACGATCGATGACGTAAAGCACGGTGAGGTGATCGCCGACTTGTTGCAATCGCGGTTCGGCCAGCGCGAACACCAGGAGCGCGATAACGGCACAACGAATGCCGATTGCCGCCCACTTCCGCGCCGACCCTAAACCGGACAAACTTCGCCGTGCGAGATAGACCACAACGGGAAGTAACGCGAGCAAAACCAGCCACCACGGACGGACGAATCGCACGTTCCAGACGTTTCGCGTTTGTTCCGCAATCACCGCGCCGAGTGAGGCTTCGTAGAGTCCACCGAGGCCGAGACACCCGCAGACGGCGATGCCCACCACCGCGCGATACGACCACATTTGACTGATAAACAAGGTAATAATTGATAGTAGCAACGCGAATGCGGCACCGACGGAAAGCGTGGCGGGGATGTCCACCGCACCGAGCGTCGCCGGTCGCAAACCCGTCAGCGCGATACCGCCGATGGCGAACAACCCGATAGCGTAGCCAATTTCACGCGTTTTGAACGACACGAAACGAGCCACCACCGCAACGAGAATCGTCGCGATGGCAAGCCAGTGAATCGCGACGAAATCGATTGGACGCATTGCGGATACTCAGCGTTCGATTAGAAAGCGATCCGTTGCACGCGATGATTTTCGGTGTCGATCACATGCACGCGCCCGAAGCGATCCACCGCGAGTGCCCACGGGTCAGCGAGTTGCCCCACGCCCCGCCCCGGCATTCCCCAACTACCTACCCACGTGCCATCGGGCGTGAACTTCTGAACACGCGCATTGCCACGTTCGACGACGTAGAGCATCTTATCCGGCCCGAACGCGAGATCGTACGGATAGTGAAACTGCCCCGGTGAATCGCCCGGCCCGCCGATGGTTCGCAGCCAGTCGCCATTTAAGGTGAACACTTGCAAACGGTGGTTGCACGCATCGGCCACGTAGAGATTGCCATCCGGCCCGAACGCCAGCGAACGCACCCGCTGAAACTGCCCCACTTCGTTCCCCGTTTCGCCCCAACGCTTAATTACGTTTCCCGCGCTGTCGAGCTTCGTAATGCGGTCGGTCACGCCAAACTCGGCGACATAGTAATGGCCCGCTTGATCTTGCACGCAATCGGAAACGTAGCCGAGTTGGGCAGAATTTCCAATCGTGCGGAGTAGATTCCCCGCCACATCGTAAGTGCGCACGCAATGATAGTGCGAGTCGCAGACGAGCAAGTTCCCCTCGTTATCCACACCCAACCCGCTCGGGCGGCCATCGCGGAAATCGGGCGTCGTGAAACTGACACCCGTATGTCGGCCATCGAGATCGTAGCTTTGAATGCGCGCGGTGAAATCGACCACGAACAGCGTATCGGCAATGATGACCGCCGCACGGGGCCGCACGACATCGCCAGGCATCACGCCACGCCGCCCCCAAACGAGGTCCGGCATCCGCCCGCGAACCCCGCCGCGTAACGCAAACCACGTCGCCGAAAACGGCAACGCAATCGCAAACAGCACGATCCAGTAATTCCGGCGCGTCAAGTGTGACCTTTCTTTTGAAGCTCAACATAGCCTACCAAGGCGCTCGCTTTGCGACAAACGGAACGCGATTGCCCATTGACAAGACGTGTGCGAACCGTCACCATTTCAGTCGCGGTGGGGTTGCGGCCAAGATCGGTGGTTGGGCCGGAAACGGCACGATCACTTCTCCGAGGTTACCTCGGGGGTTCACTGATATCTGGACGGTTCGCGGCAAGACGGCGAATGCGTTACCACGCATGACCCGTCGTGCATCACGAGACGGGTTGGTACACCCCACCGCGTTTTCATTCTGGACGAAGATACTGACGATGAATCTCTGGAACTACGCCCGGAACGAACGCGAATTCGTCGAGGTGATCCAAGCGTTTCTTGCCGGGCCGTGGACGGAAGACGGTTGCGTGAAACGCGGCGCGTTGGCCACCGGAACGACTTACCGGTTTATCCGCCCGTTCGTTCGCCGGATGATTGCGGCGTTCCCGAATCCGACGCACGCGGATCGCCTGATTCACTTCGCGAAAGCCGACAGCAAGCTCGTTGAAGCGCTGACTAAAGAAGACGATTTTCGCGTCGTCCGCAAGTTCTACCCTCATGCGGTGATGGCCCCGCACCCGAGTGCGGCACTTTGGAATCTGCCACCGATTCGCAACCCGACCGAGTTGATCGATCGGTTGCGAATCGATGCGTATCAACTGGAATGGCTGGCAGATCGTGCGGGGCGCAATCAACGAGAAATGAATCCGAAACTCCGACACTATTACCACAATTGGCTATCCCGACCGACGGGGCGACCGCGGTTGTTGGAAATTCCGAAATCGATGCTGAAAACGATTCAGCAACGGATTCTGCAACTCATTCTCGACCGCATTCCACCACACGATGCCGCTCACGGGTTTCGTGCGGGCCGCTCGATCAAGACGTTCGCCGAGGTTCACGCGGGCCGGGCGGTGGTGCTTCGTTACGACCTGAGAGCGTTCTTCCCCACGGTGAACGCGAACGCGATTTTGGCGGTGTTTCGCACCGCAGGCTATCCGCCCGAAATCGCGCATTACCTGATGGCATTCTGCACGACGCGACTCCCGCGCGATGTCTGGGACGCTCGCCCGAATGCGCCCGCAGATGGCTCGGATCACTTCGAAGGACAGCAATTCTGCGATCGGCATTTGCCACAAGGCGCACCGACATCGCCCGCACTCGCAAACCTCGCCGCGTACCGGCTCGATTGCCGTTTGCACGGCTTGGCCAAATCGGTAGAAGCGAGATACACCCGCTATGCGGACGACCTCGCGTTCTCCGGTGGCGAAGAGTTCCGGCGAACGACCGACAAGTTCTCGCGATGCGTCGCAAAGATCGTCGATGACGAAGGGTTCGCACTCAACCTCGCGAAATCGCGGGTGATGCCACAATCGGTTCGTCAACAGATCGCGGGCGTCGTGGTAAACATTCGCCCAAACGTCTCTCGCCGTGATTTCGACGAACTAAAAGCAACATTAACGAACGCAATCCGGCACGGCCCCGCATCGCAAAACCGCCACCAACACGCCGATTTTCGTGCCTACCTCACCGGCAAAGTCGCACACGTGGCGATGCTCAACCCCTTCCGTGCTCGACGGCTATATGCGCTTCTCGATCGCATACTCTGGAAGCAGCCTTCAGTTGTCAGCGAGCAGTCGTCAGCCAAACTGGTCGCGGAACTCGCAGATGGCTGATCGCTTCACGAATACCGCAGTCTCAAGACTTATACAACGAACGATTATCGACTGGATCGAATGCTCGAACAATATTTGGAAATGGTTCATGCCTACTAGTGACCTCATCGTTAGCGTCTCCGGGATTCGTGGCATCATCGGCGAGAGCCTGACACCCGATGCCGCCGTGCGGTTTGCCTGCGCGCTCGGCACGTACATGAAGGGTAGCAAAATCATCCTGGCCCGCGACAGCCGTGCGAGTGGGGACATGCTCCGGCACGCGATTCTCGGCGGGCTGTTCGCCACCGGTTGCCGCGTCGAAGACATCGGCATCGCACCGACACCCACGGTCGGGATCGCGGTTCGGCAACTGCAAGCGGCGGGTGCGATCCAGATCACGGCGAGCCATAATCCATCGCCGTGGAACGGCCTCAAAATGTTCGGTGCCGATGGTGCGGTGCTACCGGCTGCAAAAGGGCTAGAGATCAAAAAACTATTTGAAACGCAGGCATTTCGGCTTTCGCCGTGGAACGAAATGGGCAGCGTCGGCGTGCCGCCGGACGTGCAGGCCGAACATGCCGAGATGGTCCTCGAACACGTCAGTGTGGCCACCGTTGCGGGCGGGCAGTTCCGCGTATTCCTCGATGGCAACGGCGGGGCAGGGGGGCCGCTCGGTGCGAAGCTCCTTACCGATCTCGGCTGCGAAGTCGTGCAACATAATTGCGAAGCGAACGGCATCTTCGCACACGAACCCGAGCCGACGCCCGCGCACCTCGTCGATGTCGCACCGTGGGTCAAACAAACCGGTTCGCACATCGGTTTCGTCCTCGATCCCGATTCGGATCGGCTCTCGATCATCGACGAAACCGGCACGTGCATCAGCGAGGAAATCACGCTCGCACTCGCCGTGAAATATCGGCTACGACAACAGCGTGGCCCCGTTGTGGTGAACATGTCGACATCGCGAATGTCCGAAGATATCGCGACGTTTGCCGGTTGCGAGTTCCATCGCTCCGCCGTCGGGGAAGCGAACGTCGTCGAGAAAATGCGTGCCGTGCAAGCCGTCATCGGCGGCGAAGGCAACGGCGGCGTGATCGATCCGCGCGTCGGCTGGGTCCGCGATCCGTTCATCGGCATGGCACTCATACTCAGCTTGATGGCGGAGGAAAAGAAGTCGCTCAGCGAGATCGTGGCCACGTTGCCGAAATACGAGATGCTAAAAACGAAGTTCACCGTAACGAAGGAGCGTCTTGCGGAATCGCTGACGAAACTCGAATCGTCGTGGCCCAACGTGAAGGTAAACCGCATCGACGGCCTACGCATCGACGGCCCCGACTGGTGGTTGCACGTCCGCGGCAGCAACACCGAACCGGTCGTTCGCGTGATCGCCGAATCGCCAACCGCCGAGCAAACGTCGGAGCTTTGCGAGGAAGCAGGCCGGTTGTTGACGAGCGAGTAAAATCGAGTAGCAAACCCGGATTAACTTTGTAAACTGCTCGGGTAGGAATCGAAAACCGCCGAAACGGCGAATCGGATTCTCTAGAACGGGCTGTAGCGCAGTTTGGTAGCGCGCTTGACTGGGGGTCAAGAGGTCGTGGGTTCAAATCCCGCCAGTCCGACTCGGCATCGGTGGTCTTTCCCGATGCCGAACTCGTGGTGAACCGTTTGCATCGGTTCATCACGCCTTCCCCGGCGGGGCTTCGGCCCCGTCGGGTTTTGCACTTCTGGAGCTTCCATGCGAACCATTCTGGCTTTGTTCATCGGCTTACAAATCAACCCGCTTCGCGCTGCGGAACCCGACTATAAGGCAATGAAAGCCGAATGGGGCAAGTTCGTTGTCGAACATGGAAAATCCGACCTGAAATTTCGGCAGGAAGAAGCGAAGGAAAAAATCGAAGCCCTGCAAGCGGAAAAGATCAGCGTAAAAGCACAGACCAAGAAACTGCTCGATATCGTTGGCAAGAAGAGGCAACAAATCGACACCGACAAAGTCGAAGCAGCAAGACTCAAGACAATGGTCGAAGCAAAGGCGAAAAGCATTCCAGATCTTGAAAAGGTTTTCAAAGAAGAACCGCAAACGACTGGATATGGAATCGATCCCAGAGATTTGAAAGAGGGTTCTTTTGGCTTGCTTGGTAACGGCTACCAAACTGCATTTCCGCCACAATTCAAAATCATCCAGATACAGGACGGATCGAACCTGATCGCCACATGGGGCAAAAAGGTCTACTGGATCGAAGTCCCAACGGAGGGTATGGTCGACAAGGACGATCTGGTAGTCACCGATTACGTGCATTGCCTCGGGACGAAATCGTATCAAAGCGTCGCTGGCAAGTCGACGGTACTCCACCTGAAGATCGTAAAGTAGGACGAAGAGCGGAAGCCGTTGGCGTCCCGAAGTAAAAATCTTTCGGGTTCGGAAAAATAATTCCTCTGCCCTTCCGCCGCTCGGCGGAAGAATTTCGATCTATTTTTCGAGCTTATTTCACGATTTCCGTCGCTGAAACCGAAACGCGATTAAATCGCGATTACGGGCCTATCTCGGTCGAGGGTGGAACTTTGCCCATCCGAGACGGCTCCTCGCGTTTTGCGCAATTCCTTGAATCGCCAAATCGAAACGGCGCGGCAGACGTCGCGGCGTTTTCGCATTTCCACTCGAAACGGCCCGAGCGATTTTCGACGGTTTTTTCACATCAAAAAAAATTTCGGTCCCCCCCCAACCCCCCTAAAACCGTTTCGTTTCGTCTCGTTTCGTTTGGAAAGTTAACCTTAAAAACGAAGCGAAACGAAACGAAACGTCTGAGGGTTTCGTTTCGTCGGTGAAAAAATCAGTGACTGCCGACGTTGGTGATTTCCGACGGCGGCGAGGCTCCAACGTCGGCGTCCATCCGGTCGGTGAGTCTCGAACGGCGGTGTGGCACCGACGCCGGTGAGTCACCAACGGCGGTGAGACTCCAACGTCGGTGGGTCACCAACGGCGGTGAGTCACCGACGGTGGTAAATCACCAACGGCGGTGATGACCAACGTCGGTGGTCACCAACGGCGGTGAAGTTCAGTTTCCGGCGAACGGTCCGGCCACGGCCCGGCTCGGCGGGGTCCGGCGGGTCGAAACCGGGTGCCGTCCGACCGACGCACCCGGTTTGCATCGCGAATTCGTGGCCAATTCGGCCCGATAAATGGTGGGTATACAACTTCTATCGGGTCGAGTGCCAAAAGCTCGTAATCGCGATTATTTGAACCTTAGAATTGAAACCGGGTTTCGGAATCGTGCCGATCTCGATTTTGGGGTCGAAAATGGGTCGAAAATCGCCACTCATTCCGGAACGCCGATCCGACGGTCGGAGGCCGTTTGCGTGCGACTTTTGGCACGCGATATGCATAGCCGCGGAGGTGAACCTGCGAGCACTACTCACATTGCCAACGTCGGGTTATGCTCCCCCTGTCGATTTGTGTCGCGATCAACTTGATGCAAACCATTCTCTTCGAGTGGGCAGGTTGATCGAACAACAGTCGTGCAGAAAGACCCTCACGTGTCCAACTCACCCATCGAATGGGGCGAGGCGGTTGCGCCGCCACCATCGCCCGAACAGGGTACGCCGAGCCTCAAACGGATCGAGCCGTACTACCCCAAAGAAACCTCGATCATCTGGTTCATGTCGAAGCCGTTCCGGGTGCTGACGCACTACCGCGGTTCGACGTGGCCGCACATGACACAGGACTGTCAGCACTGCCAGTTCACCAATCCCGAAGTCAGTTGGTACGCTTCGATCCTGCTGAAAACCGGCTCGAGTGAATCCGGTCGGAGGCATATGTGGGAACCGCGAGTGTTGAAGGTTCCGGACCGCAATATCATCGAGCTTGCCGACGATGTATTGAACAAAATCTACAGCCTCATCATCTTCAAGAAAGGCTCCGTCACTCGTTATCGATTCGAGTACCGGAACATCGCGAAGCCGACCATCGAACCGTTTTGCCCGAAGGAAGTGATGGAGGCGATCTGGTTCCCACACTTGAAGCCCCAGAAAGTCCAGCGTCCTGCCGAAGTGTACACCGAGGTACCCGAATCGCAGATGCCCGTCACTCGTGCGGCCGCCTCGCAACCGACGTTCGCCGAAGAGTGTGCCACGAAGCAGACTTCGGACCTCGTCGACATGCTGACGAAGTTCCGTTCCAACGGCCAGTTCAAGGGCATGCAGGCCACGATTGAAGCCGAGCTTGCCACGCGGCACGTCGTGTTCGACACGGACGAACCGAAAGACCCGAAAGAGAAGAAGCCCGGCAAGTACAAGCTCGGCGTCTACACCGAGCCGATGCCTGAGACGCCGCAGAAGAAGGTTGCGGAAGGGGGTGCCTTTTGAACGAAGCACTCCGTGACATGCTCGTGTCACCTGCGAAGCACTCGCCTGCACCGTGGGGACTCGGTGGACACGAAATGAGCGACTCAGGGTACGATCTCCAGGACTATCTCGATCGCGACATCGCGTTTTTCATGGCGTCATTCATTCATGAAAATGCCGCGATGGAACTGGCAGACCGCCAATTGATCGTCGCCGCGCCGGACCTCTTTCACGCGGCGCGATTGGCTGCGGTGCAACTGCATGAGATTTGGCGGAACAACAAGCTGCCGATGGAAGTGCAGCTGTCGGCAGGTTGGGCCTTCAATGAGTTGTGCCAGGCGATCAGCGCCGCCAACGGCGTGGAGATAGCGGCCCGCGATTCAGTGTTCTCGATGATCGACTACCTCGCCGCGAAGGGAGGTGCGAAATGACCAGTCACGATATTGAACGGCTCTGTGCGGAGTACCTCGTCGCTATCGGACACCAGGATTGGGCGACACTCGACCGGATCGGCGATCTTGCTGAGGCCGATGTGAACCTCCAAACGGCGATCATGAAGGCTTGTGTGGAGACCTATAAGCAGTTTGTGGACTACATGGGGCGTTGGGCTTTTGAACTCGACTGCATGAATGGAGGGCAGTCGAAATGAGGAGCCTCATCGAACGCTTGGCCTGCGCCACTTGTTTACCCGTGGCAACTTTCGAGAAACTGCATTTCCTCGGAATGGATACCGTAGAGTCGCTTTATTCGTGGGCGAAGAGCTATCGAGAAGTCAACAAGGATATCGCTCATCAGACTGTAGCCTACACAGTGACTCGGCTTCTCTTCAATTTGAAGTTCGCAGTCGCACGCCCGTTAGAAGCGGACCAACTTCGGTTTTGGTCTATGTGCTATGTCATCGGGCACCTGTTGGTCGACGAAGCCGAGTTCGGCAAGCCGGATCGCTTCAAGGCAGAGTTCAGGCCGCTCGAACGGTTGTATCGTTCCAAGGCGGGGAAGTGGATCGTGTCGCACCCGGCGTACCCGAACCGGTTGTACACCGGTCGAACGCGAGAAGAGGCCCTCGGACACATGATGTTCGAGATGCTCGACCCAGCAAACGCGGGGAGGTTTGCATGAACCCCAAACTCAAAACCGCCGTCGTCTCGCTGGTCGCTCTGGTCGATCTCTCACGCGAGGTCGTTAAGTGCCTCGACAAACAGCAGGAATACTTCAAAGCGAAGAAACCCCAGTTGCTACGCGAATCGAAGGATCTGGAACGGCGACTCAAACAGCGGTGTACCGAGATGCTCGATGCGGCCCATGGGCAGAAGACTTTGTTCGTCGAAGATGAGATCGCCGAACTGCCAAACGTTGCGTTGGACGTGGCGGACGCAATCGACCGGATCGCCTCGACGGGTGTCGGCATCAGTGCCGACGTCGCCGGCATACTGAAGATCCACGCATGGCGGCTGAGAGGCGTCGTGCCAGCGGAATGCGGGGGTGTCACACGTCACGGAGGATGTGGGTAGGCGGTATGTTGGAAAGGAAAACGGCCCGCATGATGCGGGCCGTTTTTCGTTGGTTAGTTGCGTGGACGTTCGGGCGGTGCCGTCGTGAGACCCATGCGTGCGGCCTGCGCGATCGCGTTGGAGATGAGTAGCGCCGCGTCGGGGCACTCCTTCGCCCATTCCACGACGCGCTTCACGATCTCCAGCGGCTCGCTGAGGTTGACGTAAATGTCTTTCGGTTTCTCTGTCATGGCTTGAGTACGAAGGTGATTCGTTCCAGTCGGGGGTTGAGTTGGCGCAGCTTGTCGAGGCCGCTCGGTGTGAGGTCGGACAATCCGAACTCAATCAGGATCGGTGCGGTGGGTGGAGGCGGTGCCACGACGGTACCAATCATCGCTAACAGTTCAACGGGGCGAACAAGCCCCGCGCCGCTCGCACTATCGCGACCCGGCGGGGGCAGGTCCGAGGCCGACTTCGATAAGAGTTCGCGGAACCCGCTCGGGGTGAGTTCCTTGCCGCTTGCCGTGGCGTGAGCGACGGCCAGTGCGGCCACGCCTGCAATCTGCGGAGTGGCCATCGACGTGCCCGACAGCGTGGCGTAGCGATCGGCGGGGAAGGTCGATCGGACGGCTTCGCCCGGCGCAGCGATGTCCACTCGAGTTCCGCGAGAACTGAACTGAGATACCTTCAGGGAACGATTGATCGAGGCCACGCAAATCGCTTCCGGGAAACCGCCGGGGAAGCCGACGGTGCCTTCGGATGGGCCTTCATTGCCCGCCGCGGCCACGACAATCACACCGGCGGCCACGGCTCTTTGGATCGCACCGCGAATCCGACTATCGGGTTCCGAACTGCCGAGCGACATCGAAATGACTTTGGCTTTATTCTCGACCGCCCAGTCCACCCCCGCCGCGATCCAAGTCGAGAGGCCAGATCCATTGTCACCCAAGACTTTGCCGATCAAAAGATCGGCCTCGGGTGCCACTCCAATCACACCGATGCCGTTATCCGCGGCCGCCACGATACCCGCACAGTGCGTGCCGTGGCCCTGCACGTCGCTGACACCGTTCCGCGAACCGCTGAAATCCTTCGAGGCGACGATGCGGCCTTTGAATTCCACGTGATTGAGGTCGATGCCCGTGTCGAGGATTGCGACTCGGACGTTCTTGCCCTTGGTGAACTTGTGTGCGTCGGCGAGCTTCAGTGCGTCGTAGCCCCAGTCGGGTGTCTGCTCCAAGGCGTGAGAGAGACCGACCGGGAGCAATTCCTCGGGTGGCAACTTGAACACGCGATCCGACTCGGGTGGATTCGCCGAGGCAATCGTCAGCGATCCGATCAGCAGGAAGAGGATCGCCAGAGGCTTCGCCACGTCCAGATTCGCGACGGCTTTCCGCACGCCGGCCGCGGCGGCGGCGGACAGCAACGTCTGAATGCCGAGGTCGATCTCACCGATGGAAATTTGATAGATGCCGAGGCCGAACAGCCCGGCGGCCGCGATGTAGGTTCGATAGCCCGAAAGCATACCGAGACTCAGCAACCGACCCAGCAAAAACGCGAACGCTTTCATCGACGATCCTTCTTGGTGCGACGCTTTTTCTGACCGCGTCGCGCAGTCTTTTCCGGCCGGAACTTTTCCGGCTTATCGACACTGAACAGGTTGCCGGAATCGGCACAGTCGTGTTGAAATTCGGCGAATGCGATGCGTTCGATTTCCCGGTTGGCCCGGTAGTCGTTCGCGAAGTTCATCGCGGTCTGCGTGAAATAACTGAACGGGTTGCCGCCCTTGGGGAAAATGCGCGGGATGGCCCGCTCGATCAGCCGGATGACGCACTCTTGGCGGAAGTCTTCCTTGTCCGCAATGTCTCGCCCGTACCGCAGCAGGAAACCGTCGATCAGCGCGTACAACAGTTCCGCCAATCGGGGCGATACCGTCGAGGATTTGGCCGCAGCACAGAGCGAACGAAGTTCGGCGTTGGTGGCGTATTCCATGCCACTATCTACGTCAGGTTGCGCGAGTAGACCCGCCCCGCGGCCGGACAGAGTACCGGCATTCCCGTCAGCGCGTGAATCCGGGTGGCCTGTTCCGGTTCTGACTCCGCGAACAGTTGCAACCCGGAGTCGCGATACGCATCGGCTTTGAATTCCGAGATCGCTGCGATCCAATCGCGAGGATGGACTGCAAACCGTCGCATGACGAGCCTATCGCAGGTGATCCGGTGTCGTGCTAACCACTCTCGCGTTTCTTCTCGATAGTGCTCATGACGCGCAGTCACGATCAGCGGGATCGATGCCCGCCGCGGCAAGAACAACGGCGTGGCCGTCCGCAGGAACTGACGGTACCGCGGGCCGTCGTCGTTCTCTGCCGGCAGACAGTCGCGACACAGGATGCCGTCGAAGTCGAAGCCGCAATACTCAGCGTGGATCGCGTTCGCCCAGTTCCATTCGAGGTAGTGTGCCCCCGGCAAAACCTCGACGTGGTAATCGGGAATGCGAACGCCCATCGGGTGAACGTAGACGCACGCCGTCGCGATCGTGCAGTCGGCGAATGCCCGCTCGACGATCGGTAGCACCCGACGCATCGCGCCGCCGCGCGAGACGGTGTCGTCGATCACGACGACGTGCTCGGGCCTTCGGTCGGGATCGTTGCCTTCGATGCGTAGGCCGGTGCCGAGGTGCAACACGCCCTTGGTGGGACTGACCGAATACATCGGCAGGTGGAGGTGAGTCGCGATGATCGATGCCGGCAGAAGCCCGGAGCGCGACACGCCCACGACCGCATCGACCGTGGGGGGCAACATCGCACAGAGTCGCACGGCATCGACCGCCAATTGAGCGGTCGTTAGGAATGAGTATTCGGCAAGCATGTTTAGACTGTGAATAAGACGGAATAAGTGGAAGGGCCAACGGTAATGTTTTGCGTGAAGCTCTGACACGAAATTTGATACGTGCCAGCGACAAGATTGTTGAAGGCCCACTTCTGACCGGCCACAGTCAGAACCGATCCACCGGGGCCATTCACGGTGTAGCCACCCTGGCTAACGCCCGCCGAATCTCTGACCCATCCTGCGATCACGAACTTATCCGAGATCGGCACATCGATTCTTAGATACGCCGAAGAGACACCTTGCGGGTTCACGAATAAAGACGCGCCGTTGGTGGCGCACGTTTCCGTTGCACCGAGTGCAACGGAAACGGTGTACGTTCCCGAAGGTAGCCCATTAAAGAACGCATCGCCATTGCCGTTCGTCGTGCTCGACTTCGTTACCGGACCGGCGATTGTCACGGATCGACCGGGTGCAGATTCACCCTGGCCTGCCTGGCCGTTCCCATCCGCATCGATCCAGACGTTGCAATAGATCTGCCCGGTTGTCGAGGGGATCTCAAAATTCTGACCGGTCGCATTCGGCCCGATGGTGATCGATCGCGAAGCGGGAACCGCCGTCGCGTTCGAGCAGGTGAGCGTGTAGGTTCCCTGGGGGAGTGTCGCGAAACTGAACGGGTTGGCGAGAGCCGATCCGGTTGTGATCGACCGAGTCACCGGCCCCGTCAGGTTCATCGTCGCCGAGACGTGAGTCGACTGGTACAGGCCCGGATCGTTGAGCGTGCCAGCGATGCTGTAGGTGGCTGCCGGCGGAGGCGGTGGTGAGTAGGGGTTGGGCTGGGGGGGCAATGCGGGTTGAAGATTGAGGGTACGAGCGGCCGATACAACTCGCATCGAACCACGTCCATAGCATTGAACCCAACGTAATCCTGATTGCTCCAAAGCGTAGCCCGAATCGCCCATGCAGAAAATACGCAGCCGGATTGTCGTTTTCGTCGACGAGAAAGATGCGTGTGTTCGGAGGCTGAAACTGCCACCACTCACGACGTCCATCATTATTGTTTGCAAATTAACATTAGTGTTCGAATCGATCACTAATACGCTGCCTGCGGGCCTAATGCCAGTGCCAGGGCCACTGTCGAAGGTCGTGGAAACGACACCCTGCCCACGCGCGAACTCGGTTGTATCTGCGCCGCCCCGCACGTCGCCCGTCACACCGTCCGCCGTACCATCGTCGTTGACCAGTTCCAGTAAGCACCACGCTCGCCATGAGTACTGATATAACGGTATGTTGCCTCCGCTTGCCTGCGATGATAGCACCGATACGAACCTCGCATCGATCTCGTAGATCCCAGCACGAGGTACCTTGACCGAGGATTCGGCGATGATGCCGAGATCTCTTTCCTCGCTCGGCAACACCTGACTCACACCACCGAGAACTCGGACGCGATTCAAAAATTCAAACGTGCTGTTGAGATTGCCGCCGCCCCAACGGTGCATCAGTGCGGGCCGCCCCGTGACGAGGTACCTCGGCTTCCCGCTGGTATCCGAGCCGCAGCGCATCGCCCACAAGGTCTGACCCGGCGCGTAGACAGTGTCCAGATCACCGAATTGACATTCGGCACTGTGAAGTTCGACGAGGCCGTCGGCACGGATCACACGCACTTTGCAAGCGGTCCAAAGGTCGGTGCCCACGGGTCCGATCACTTCGACGATGGTGACCTGACGAACGCCGGGTTGTTCTGGCGACTGCACTTCGATCTTGCGCGTCGATAACATGCGGTCGATCCGCTCGGCAGTCCGAGCGGAGAGGATGGAGGCTGCGAATGCCATTAGAACAATATCGACGTGTAGTCGGCCTCTTCGTATGCGTTGACTTCGCGATAAACGAGCGGGTTACCGGGTTTCAGTCGGCGGCCCGAACCGTCGAGCGGCGCGTTCATCGGTTGGCCCGAGTCATCGGTAATCTGCCGCCATTTCAAAACGCCTTGTTCGGTGAGACGCTCGACGTTGCCCTGGTCCAAGACCTTCTTCGGGTTCCACGGTTTCTTGCTATGCTCCAGTTCGATGGAAGCGGTCCAATAACCCTGCATGTTTCCGGCTTCGAGCTTGTCGTATTGGTTCTTCGCGCTGTAATCGTTCACTCGCAGCGTGCGAGCCGGGAAACCTTTCCAATCGGCATTGTTCACTTTGTCCCAACGGAGTCGGAAGCTGCCGATGTTCAATGTCGGGAAAATAAAATCGACTCGGATCAGCATGTTCGAGCTGGGAATCTCGACGGCGGGGTCGTAGGGCAGGCCCGCCGAATTGGTGACTGGCACCGCCGTGATCTCGTCGAACTCCACAAACTTGTTGACTTCTTTGCGACTGAAGCTCCAGATCGGCGGACGGAGTTCCGGTGGTTTCTTCTTGTTGTTTTCTTTGCTCGGCTGTTGTGGTGTGACGGCGTCTGGCTGTTGAGACGATTCGAACGGCGCGGATGAGTACATCACCTCCATCGTCCAGACGACGCCATCCGCCTGGGTCTGCGATAGCCTTGGGGTACGCGCGATGGCCGACGGGTAGAACGGGTGTGAGTCGTACTGCTGCACTCCGAACGCCAAAAAGATATCGAGCGGCGACGTACTGATGCTCTCGGTGAGGATCTTCCACTTGCGCGACGTGGTGATCACGCCTTTATCGTCGGTCGTGACCTCGCGGTCGGGGATCTCGCTTACTTTCAGAATCGCCATGCCGTGACTATTACGTTTGAGGAAGTGCGGGGATCGATTGAACCGCGGTTTGCACGCCAGCGATTCCCGCTTTGATGTCGCCCAGCAAGGCGTTAGCGCGTTGCTGTTCGGTCTGGGTTTTGAGTTGGGTTTCCCACTTGGCCCTGACGGTGATGTCTTCCTTCGAGCCTTGGACAACCGCGCCGGCCGATAAGTATTTCACTGGACCAAAATCAGCCATGGGCGGTGGCTTGATGTCGTTGATCTCTTGCTTTTTGTTTTTCAGCTTGTTGAACCATGCCTCCGCTGCCTTCGCGGAACCACCGAAGCCATCGAGTTGTTTCTTGCCCCAGGCCTCCATCTTGGTGGCGCTGGCACCCATGCCATCGCCGATCTTCCTAGCCGATTCGGCTGCGCCTTTGAACATGCCGCCGCCGAGTCTCTCGGGTAGTTTCGCTGCGACTTCCAGAACGGATGCGAGTGCCTTCACGATCGTCTGCATTGCGGTTACGGCGTAGCTGGCCGTGATCGCGAACGCGCC
The DNA here is from genome assembly GCA_043785305.1 of Limnoglobus sp. Lineage (GTDB taxonomy): Bacteria > Planctomycetota > Planctomycetia > Gemmatales > Gemmataceae > Limnoglobus. Next base: position 40,555 of record JAYVXI010000289.1, read on the forward strand.
GCCGATCGCCTTCACGACGTCCCAGACGTACCCCGCCGCGATGCCCATATTCATGAACACCCGCTGGATGACTTCGCCGATCGTCGGCATCTGACCCGCCATGCCGAACACCTCGCTGAAGGCATCGCCCACCCAGTCGAGCGCCTCGCCGACGGCGTCGACGATTTCACTGAACACTGCGGCGACGATTGGGAAGTACGCTTCGGCGGCGCGAGTGATCCAGTCGAACACCGGTTGGATTCGCGCGATGATTTTGGAGAACACGTCGCCGACGGCGACGATCATCGGCGACATCGCGACGGTGACTTTGTTGAAGAGGCCGTCGAACACGCCCTGGATCTTCGGGATCGCCGCCTTCGCCCGTTCGATCGCCGCCATGTCCTTATCGCCGAGCGCCGCCCCCATCTTCTTTTGCTGCTCGACGAAACTCTTGAGGGCCTCCGAACCCTTGCCCAGCACCGGCAAGAGTTTCAGCCCTTGTTCCTCGTACAGCTTCTGTGCGACGAAGGCCTTCGTGCCTGAGTCTTGAACCTTGTTCAAGCCGTCGGCGATCGCGTAAAACTGCTGATCCGGTGACATACCCTTCAGGTCGGAGATCGACAGGCCGATCTTCGTGAGCGCGACGGCCGCATCCGCACTACCGCCCGCGATCTTCGCGGACGACTTTTGCAGCAAGGCCCCAAACTCTTTCTGCTCGACGCCTGCGTTTTTCGCCGCAGCGCTCAACCCCATGAACTGATCGCTGGCAACGCCGATCGACTTCGCATCGCGTCCGATCTCAGCGAGTTCCTTGGTGCGACCGACGGCATCGCTGAACAGATTGGCCCCCATCGTGGCCGCGCCGAACAGGGCACCGATACCACCGATCATTGGCAACGAAGACGCGAGCGGACCGAGCGAGAGAGTCGAGATCGATTTTTGGGCGTTGGCCCGGAACGATGTGATGCGACCGTAAGCCTGGTCGAGGCCCGCCGTCAGCGCACCCGCGTTGGCGCTGAGCTTCAGTGATGCGGAACCGAGTGAGAGACTCATGCGACCTTACCGTGCGAGTGCTTGACAGGCTTCCGCGAAGCTCAGCATGATGACCCGCGGCTCGCTGGAAGCCGAGCCGCCTACCCACTTCGGTCGGTTGGAATCGGGTGACTCCCCGTTCATCGCGGCCATGATGTAACCGGTGCGCCAGTCGTCGGCTTCCGGCCCCCACGGCGATAGCTGATAGAGCCGCCGCCACGTGTCCAGTTCCGCGGCCGAAACCCGGTCGAGCATTTCGTCGCGCGTGCATCCGAGCAAACCCGACAACGCGAACTCGAAACGTTCCTCGCCGGTTAGCTCGTCGCTTTTTTTTCGTTGATTTTGTTGAGCGTCATCGCCGCCTCGAAGATCTCGGTGGCGACCGCGATCGGCATATCCGTCGTCGCGTGCAGTTGGCCATCTTCCCAGACCCGACGCCCATCGTCGGTGCAGGTACACAGGTTGACGAGCAGGTAAACTGCGCTGACGTTTTTGCCTTCGCCTTCGGCTTCTGCGGCCTTGCAATCGGCCATGAACTTTTTGATTTCGTGGCCGTTGACCGAACGCACGAATGCACCGGGAACCCCCACGACGGGAGTGACCGAGCGTTGGACAAAAGCAGGAACGGGATTGGACATTACGCGACGGTGACCTCGTTGACGCGGATCTCGCAGGTGAACTCCACCGGCTTATCTTTCTCGAACTTCACTTCGCCGATCTTCTTCAAGAACCCTTTGCAGGTGATGACCTTGCTCAGAGCCGGACCGACCCCATCGGGATCGGGAGAAGTGAAGATGAAACTTTTGTCGTTGACGCCGTGCAACGCGAGCGCACGTGCGTAATTTTCAGCAGTGAAATACAGGTTGAGAGTGGCCGTGCCGTTATCTCTCAGAGTCGCCACAAAGTAGCGATCCTTCGTGGCCTGGTCGAGCGAGGTGAACTCGGCTTCGCCGTATTCGCGAGATGGAACTTGTAGCATGACGGTCTTCACGAACACCGCCCCGTCCACCGAGCATATTGCGTTGAAGCCGATCAGAGTCTCGTTTGCCATGCCATGGTCTCAGTTCAATTTCTGAATTTCGTCCGCCATCGCCTGGGCGAAGTCGGTGGGATAGTTGCCTGCGGTCGCACTCATGGCCCGTTCCAGAAACCCGAACTTGCGGCTTCGGCTGGTGCCTTGATCGACGAGCCAGGCGTACATCGCTGGCGTGTGCTTGCGCGCCTGACCCTTGCGTTTGCCCCGCGAGTATGTACCCTCGGTGCGCGTGAAGCCGACATTCGGCCCGACGATGGTCACGACGTTGTCGGGTCGGTACGCCTTGACCTTGGTCATGATCGAAGCGGCGAGGAATCCGTAACGCGAGATCGCTGCGGCTTCGGCTTTGACCCGCGATTGCACCGGCCTTGCCGAGCGTTCGACCGCGGCTTTGATTGCAGCAGGCAACCCGCGTTGCAAAGCAATCAGCCCGCTGAGGTCGATCTCCATCGTGCCGCCGATGTCACTCATCCGGCGGTTTCCGGATCGCGTCGATCACCATTTCGTTGTCGCCACGGCGAACGCTCACAACTGTCCAGACCTCGTCCCATTCGACGTCGGTCAATCGGTCGAGCGGTTTGATGCCCAACACGTATTGCCGGACCGAGATCGTGGTGGTTTGCGTGGCACGCTTGGTTTCAAAGCGAGTCTCTGCGTTGGCCTGGGTACCATCGATCCGGCCCCGGAGCCGTCCACCATCGGACCAGACTTCGTTCGGCTTCGTATCGCCGAACGCATCGGGTGTACGCGAGTAGACGCCCCAGGCGAACAGGTCCGGATAGTTCGAAGGTGTCACACGATCCCCACGTTCAGGCGGTACTTGTTTGCGACCCGGCGGAACCCTTCGGGTGTCTCTCGCATTTCAAACGAGGCCTGATACGCATCGCGGAAGGCGTACCAGTGTGCGGCGAGCATCCGGATCGCCACCTTCACATCGGCAGGCACCGCCGCCGCGTTCGCCCAACCGGCGGTGAAGTCGATCGTCACGGGGTGGATCGCCGACCAATCGAACTGAGGCCAACCGGCCTTGGGTGCGTGGATGCAATAAATCGGCGAGGCAGAGTCGGCTCGGTAATCGGTGAGTGCGACCGTGCTGCCGGCAGGCGAAACGTAGGTGACACTCGACACGGCCACGACTTTGCCACGGGCGAGGCGAATCGGCGTGTCGTACAAGAACCCGGAAATGAATCGCGAGCGTTGGCGGTAGCCGGTGAGGATCGCGGGGCGCTGCGTCTCGAACTCCCACATTTCGACGGCCGCGGCGAGGAACAGTGCGAGATCCGCATCGTCGTCGCTGCGATTGAGTTGCAGGTGCGACTTCAGTTCGGCGAGACTCACCGGCCCGGTAGCCGGTAGCGTCACAATCTCGATGGGGTCTGTGATCATGGGTGTCAACACAACGGCCACGGTCGATCTCGGGCATCGACCGTGGCCACCTTCACAGGTGCGGAGTTTAAGGCGTCGGCGTGCCGTTGAGTTGGATGTACTTGTTCGTCGAAGCCGGCCCGAGGTAGCCGCCGCCGAAACTCATCATTCCGGAATAAGCGAGGTGCGGGTGAAACTTCTCGACGAGTACGTCGATCGTTTGACCGGCCACCATTCGCAACATGTAAAACATCGGGTTCACGATGGTCAACACCTTGGCGTTCGCGGCATATGCGGGCATGAAGTCGGACGCAACAATTTCCAGTCCGCCGTAGCGGAGGATCCGGCGATCCCCTTCGACCGCGTCGCTCAACAGCGTGCGGCCCGTCGAATCCTTGAGGCGCTTCCGTAGGCGTGCGACCGTCGTGTTGTGCGCGAGGAATATCGAGCCGGTTCGGTACGGTTCCGAGACGCTGAAAAAGAGATCGTCGAGCAGTCCATCGCTGAGGTCTGCCACAGTCGAACCGAAGATCGTACCGCTGGTGATGAGACCTTCGGACTCGGTGACACCGTTGCCGAGTAACGTGTCCCGTTCGATTTTGCGTGCGTGGCTGTTGCCGATCGCTTTGGCCAATTTGTCCGTAATCGGAATCGCCGTGTCGCGCAACGCCTCGCGTGTGATCTTGTGATAGCCCGAGGTGATTGGCCGCGTTTTGATGACTTTTGAGGTGAGTGACGGGTCTACGTCTGGGATGTTCGGTGCCAGTTCGGTGCCACCGCCCGCTATGGTGTAAGCCGAAATCATCGCGGTATCGTCGACGATGAAGTAGGTGCGATCGTTGCCGTCCGTGGTCGTTTCCGAATCCACCATGCCGAGCAGTGGCGAGTAGTACGTGACGTACTCGGTAACCTTGTCGGAATAGGTGACGGGGATTAGCGAGGCACCGGGGTTGGCCCCCTTGCTGATCGCACGACGACGTGCGTTGAGTTGCCAGTCTACTTTCAAATCGGCACTACTCCGCCCCACGTCGAAACCGGCGGTGCGTGCGCGGTAGACTTCTTCGGCTGAAGTCGAACCGCCGAAGGATCGCAGCCAAGTGCGCATCCCCTGTTCTTCGGATTCGTTGTGCAGAACCGGTGCGACGATGATCGTCGGACCGATGGCTTGGCGTGCGGGTGCGACCGCTCGCAACCGCTGCGCTTCGAGGCGTTCGGCCACGACGACGCGATCGAGTTCCGAACCCAGCGTTTCGGCGGTATCCACCAACTGAACGAGCCGGGTTTGTTCTTCGGCGGTGAGTGCTGCCGTGCGGCTTCGGGCCTGGAGTTGATCGGCCTCGCCGATGGCGCGAGCGTGATCGGTGCGGATCTCGGTTGCGGAACGACTGGGCGAGACGGGGGGAACGGCAGGAGGTGTGGTGCGGAAGCGAGCCGGATCGACTACCGGTTCGGTAGCGGCGGCGGCGGGAACCAAAGTGGCGGTGCGTTGACGAACAGTGGCGGACATAATTTCCCGGACGAAAGAGGCTGAGAAAATCGGGGGCGACGGCCCGCAAAATCATCGACCGAATCGAACGCCGTCGCCCCGCGAACAGACGCCACTATGTACGGGCCGTGTGCAAACTCTCGTGGATCGAACGCCCGTCGATCTCATTGCCGATCGCCGTCCACCCGTCTCGCGGTTTGCGGGCGAACAGTTCCAGTCGCGACGGGTGCGAGATCGCTTCGATCAAATCGTAGGTTTCGGCAGGCTTCTCGGAGTGCCGCTTCGGCGCACCGAAGATGACGTTGGGTTTCAATCGGGTACGCATATCGAGTTTGCCGCGGTACCCGAACAGGAGCGTTTGCGTCCGGTGTATCCACCAACAGCCGAGGCCCGACGGCTTAACCCACTGAATCGGAACCATGTATTTGAAGCCCCACCGCTTCATGAGATCGAAGCCGTGCGGGAGGAACTGATTCGCCGTCCAGAGCCAGAGGTGTGCAGACGGCGCGGCCACCGCCTCGACCGGCAGTGCCGCAATCTCCGCAACCGTCATGGTCGGATACGGCAGAGCGTTCGGACGAAGGTTGCGCGATTTGGTGAACCCGCCGGTGAGCGACATCGCCCACGGCGGATCGATCAGGATGGTGCGGTACAACGACGTGCTTTCAGAAGCCGGTAGCGGAGCAGGGTGTGATCGATTCCCGCGGTGCGAACGCTCACCGTCGTGGTCTTGTAAATCTGACTGCCGGCAGACAGCGTGACATCGATGAGCCGCACGTCTGTGACTTCGATCGTCGGTAGTTCATTTGGCCCGCTCGCCATCGTCCGCTTACGGCCATTGGCCACGTCGATCATCTGGAAAGAAGCGCCAGTGATTTCCCCCGAACGCACGGCTTTGAGGATCGAATCGTTGAGTGCGTTCGGTTCGAGGTAGCACGACGCGAACAGGCCGCGTGCATCTTCCTGAAGCAACAGCCCTCGCGATCGACGCGCGAATACTTTTTGCGGATCGTGTTCGACGCTGGCCACGACTTCCGCCGTCGGATCGGATAGCGTGCGTTGGAACGTGCCCGGTCGGATCACCTCCACGAAGGTCTCACCCTGTTCGGTGATGACCGCCGACGTGTTGAAAATCGCCGGGTAGAACACGAGCCGCCGCTCGTCGCGGATCTCAGGGACGAAGTGACTCGTTCGGTTTTTCGTAATCTCGGTTGTCATGGCGTCGTGGCGGTACCCGCAATTTGTGTGAGGTCAGTGGAGGTGCCCATGTTCAGTGGCACCATCGGCTCGTCGAGGCCGGGTAGCTTGGGCAGGTCTAGCCAGGATCGCTGTTCGTTGCGTGTGACCGTGCCGTTCTGGATGCCGATATTCGCGACGGTGGCTTGTTCGTTCGGATCGCCGCGAAGGATCGCGTTCGTATCGAACTGGCAGTAGACCGGACTCTGAACGCCGAAGATCTTCGCGTTGAATTCGAGTTCGATCTTTTCCAAAAGCGGACGCAATGAGTCCTGGTAGAACGCGGCATTGTCCGCGCCGAGGTTCGAGTAGGTGCCGCGCGACAAGTCACCCAGTTGCAGCGGTGAGAGACCGAGCCACCGCGCGATGTCTGGCACCGAAGCGCCCAGCGCTTCGATGATTTTCGCATCGTCCGCGTTGGTATTCGAGAGCGGGAGGAACTCGCCGTTCCCCATCGTTACAGGCATCTTGCCGCGATTGGAAGCGCCGCCGTACTCGCTCAAAAAGTGCTCGCGGATTTGTTTGACCGCCGCCGCATCGAGCGAGCCAGGGTACTTCAGGTAGCCCGATGGCCGCACCGCCTGTTCGTAGAAGCTGCCCGCCGATCGCTGAACCTGTTTGTGCAGCCCGAGCGATTCCGCCGCGTAGTCGAGGATCCGCGTTCCGCGAAGTCCGTCTCTCGAGAACAAGAACAGGTGGATGATCTCTGCTTCGGGAAACACCTCGACGCCGTTCTCGGTGCGTACGACGAACGCTTTATTCCAGTCGGCATCCATGACGATGTTGACGAGCCGCGAACAGTGGATCGGATAGAGACCGACGAGGTAGCCATCGCCCGTCATCCGCACTTGGAGGAAGACCTCCCGCTCCGTGAACAGTTGGAGCGCGACCCATTCCATCAGCACCGATCGCGACTGTGCGGGGTTCGGTCGATCGTGCAACATCCAATAGGTCGGTGACTGGGTGAGCCGCTTGCGGCCACCATCCGCGTCGGTTTCGTATGTGACGATCGGAAGCGAACCGAGAGCGCGCTGATACTTTCGCACACCGGCCCAGAACGGCGAGAGCGTGAGCGCCTCGTCGGAGTTCCGGATCGGTGCAATCCCGTCGACGTGTGGCGGCCCGAGCATCGGCCCCGGCCCAAAGAACAGAGTCGAGTTTAGCCAACTGACGGCTCGGTTCCGAACCCATCGCTTCACGCTTGTGATCATGCCAATATCTACAGGAACAGCACACCGGCCCCCGAACTTTCGGGTTCGATTGCCGCTTGCATGGCCATGCTGAACGGCATGAGTGTCGAGACGGCCCCGTCGATCTTGTCCGCCGACTTTGCCTTGTAGGGACGCACCTCGTCGTATCGGTTGACGTCGAGGCGAACGCTATTCAGGCACCATCGCAGCCATTCGTTGCCGTCGTGGACGATGCGACCTTCGGTGATCGCAAGCTGGAATTCCTTCATCGGCTTGGTGTAATACCGATGGGTCTGAGGCATCCGGAAGGTTTTAATTCCTTCTTTCGCATCCATATCGTTGCCGAACACCCACAGACCACTCGCATCAATCACCAGGGATTCGATACGGTGCCCGTCATCGCGGTATTTGAGGATCGCGATCCGGACCGCCTCGACGTCCATCGTGCCGCCCTCGGTGATCGTCATCGCACCCGCCGCCTCGAACTGGGTGTAGCGCGGCAGGTTGGTTTTCTCGCGATACCGAACCCCTGCCTCGGCAACGAATGCGTGAGAGCGAACCGCGAAGCGACGGCCCGCAAGTAGCCAGACGGCGGACAGGCTCGTCGGGTCGGTCGTCTGCGAACCGTCCAGACCGAGCCAGAGCTTACAGGTTTTGAGTTCGGCTTCGCTCGGAAACACGCCCTTGCATCGGTCCCAGTCGGCAAGCTCAATCCAACAAGTATCTTCCGATCGGCAGAAGATGTTGAGGCGGTACCTCTGGAAGGAAAGCCAGTCGCCGGTGGCTTTCTTCGCGCGGTTGAGTGCAGTGCGGAATCGTTCCGTAGTGAACGCGCCGTACAGGTCGAGCGAGGGGTTGACTCTCTTCCACACTTCCGGTGATTCGAGATCGTCTTTCTTAGGATCGGCTTCGTAAATCTCCGCGTAGAAACTCGGATCGGTATCCGTGCCGTCGAGCAGGTTTCGGCCGCGTCGTACGAGCGAATAATACCAGTGGGTGAGGTCATCACCGGCGGTGCTGATGATGACCATGAGGCCATCGCGTCTGCCAATTGTCGAAAACTCAAGGGTGCGATAGAGCTTCTCCGTGCGGTGCGCGTGGGCCTCGTCGACCATCACACATGAGCAGTTGGCACCCTCGGCGTTCGGCGCGTCGGCACTGAGTGCCCGGTATTCGCCGCCACGTTCGGCGACGTAGATGATCTTCTCATTCGGCACGGGCCGCGAGATCCGCTTCAGTGCCGCGTTGCCTTTGCGGTTGATGGTTGCGATCAGGTTCTCGAATACCTGAGTTGCGTTGTCTTTGGTGGTCGAAGCGCTGGCCACCAATGGAAGTGGCTGAACCTTGCTGAACAGTTCGTACGACGCGATCACCGACACCAACAGTGTCTTGCCGTTCTTCTTCGGCACGTGCAGAAGTGCCGTCCGAAACCGCCGCGTGCCGTCGGGATTCCGCCAACCGTAGAGCGATTGGACGAAGCGCCGTTGCCACTCGAAAAGCTGGAATTGTGAGTTGTCGTCGTATCGCGATGCGATGTATTTCGTCGCGAACCGATCGACGCGCTCGGCTTGTTTCTGGTCCCAGTAACAACCCGCTGCGATCGCCAGACGATCCGCCTCGGTGCGGATGGCCCACGTCGGCGGGGCTATCCGTGGATCTTCGAGTGGTGGCATACTTCGCAGACCGCCAATACGTTCGCGTCGTCGCGGTTGCGTGGGTTCTCGTCGATGTGGTGCAAGTCAGTACTGAAAGCGTTTTTGCACAACTGGCAGAGTGGGTACAGGTCGAGGATCCTCGACCGTTGCTTGCGATGTTCCCAGTCGTAACCCCGAGCCGTGGACGACAGACGTCGTTGACTCTTTGGAAGCGGGGTGATCGGTATGGCCTTGGGCATGACGCATCAGTCGTTTTCTTAAAGACCTGTTAAATACCGATCACAACCCGAACTCATCTCTCTCGATGCTGGGTGCCACGTCCATCTTGGCCATCTTGCGTTCCCTCGGCATCAAGCCGAACTGCTTCGCGTAGGCGTGGTACTGTTTCGTGAGGTTTGCCAATTGAACCATCTCGCGATAGTTCTCCGCGCCGGCTTCGTAAGTCTGGAGATCGGTAATCCGTTGCCAGACCGTGGCACAGATTGCCAGCGCGTGGTGATCCGCCTCAGTCAGCGTACCTTCGGCTTCGAGGCGTGGGGCGTGCGCTTGCCAGAATCGTTCGGCCTCGCCGGTTAGTTTGATGGGGGGTTGCGGCATGGTGCGGATATGTACCGGCGGGGCGGTTTGAACGGCCCCCAACAAAACAATTAAAACGCCCTCGGTGGCGCGGACGGCCCGCATGGGTCGCAGCCATGCCACGCCGAAACATCGAACCCCCCCTATGGGTTGCCAGTCAAGGCAGTAGTGTAGACTTGTCGGCGTGGACAGCGAAGTTGATTTCGACTTGGTAGCCCTCGTCACGTGGACTCTTCGCGGATCCATCGAACAGGATGGACGCGATCTCGTTTGATGGTCTGCCTTGACCAGGCCACGTGTGGAGCGTTTGAACCAAGAGCTTTTCGAGACGGGTCGATTCGCCGTACGTCTTCGACAGCACGTCGATCCTTACGACGTGCTTCACATCGACGATCTCACCGGACAGGTCGATCACTGGATCGGATGACACAATTCGATACATGATCCAAGGTAATGGGTACTCGTGTTCAGGTAGGTGTACGCTGTAGACACGGGTGCCGATGATGCCAGCCAAGTCGGCGTTGCCGATGATGCGTTCACGGAAGTGTGTCTCGACTGTCATCGGTGCCTCTTTCTACCATCGTGAATGACGTCCGCAGCATCGACCATATCGACTGAGGTCGGATGTTGGTAACGTTGGGTTGTCGTCACTTTAGCATGGCCCATCATTCGAGCCAGTAACGTCGTCTGGATCCCCGCCCGCATCGCGTTCGTCGCGCCAGTGTGTCTCAGGGTGTAGCAGACAACACGCTCACCCTCGGTGTTCAACCCGGCCTTCTGGCGTGCCCGCCTCATTGCGGATCGCACGCTGGTATAGCTCCACGGCTTCGGCCCACCGAAGAGGTATGGCCCCTTGGATCGTTGCATCATGGCAGTGATGAGCATGGCGGCGCTTCGATCAAGCGGTATCACCCTGGCCTTGATGCCATCCATCCTGGCTTTCTTGCCCTTGAAGTCAGTCAAGATGATGACTCGGTTCTTGAGGTCGATGTCCTCGACCTTCAAGAGCCGGATTTCGGACGGCCGGCACATCGTGTGTGCCAGCAGAAAAAGGTAACGCCGATACTGGCGATTGCAGGCAAGGTAAAGCTTGGTGAGTTCGCTGCGACTCACCGTGCGTTCCCGTTGTCCGGCTTTCGGGATTTGGAGCTTCACGAAAGGGTTTTTCGGCGTCAGGTCGTTATCTGACGCCCAACCATAAAGCGCCCGCAAAGCGCGTGCGAAGTGATTTGTGATTTTGACCTCATTGAGGTGCCAGACACGCAATTCCGCAGCGGGCAAACTGCCGGCCGCCGCCTTGAGTTTTTTGAGTTGCCAGAAGTACCAATCGCGAGTCGCCTCGGCTTTGGTTCCAGCGGCAACCGAAGCCTGAAGCTGTCGGTCGAAAGTCTCTATCAAATTGGTAACTGTGAACATGTTATTAGCATGACTTGGCGTGCCTGAAAGCTCAATCGTTGTCACCTGTTTTGAAACGTGTTCGTCGTTGCAGAATTCGATTTGGCGCGATTTTCATGATGAAATCGAGGCTTAAAATCGGAACCCCTTCTCCAGGCTATCTACACAGGCGCGAAAGCGTAGAATCCTTGTGTAAGGGATTGAGTGCGATCGCTTGGGGTCTTTGCCTGGGGGTCAAGAGGTCGTGGGTTCAAATCCCGCCAGTCCGACTATTTTTCAGAAAGAGCCCTTCGACGAGAACGTCGAAGGGCTTTCTCATTGTGGGTGCGAGGTTTGCGTCTTCGAGGCGGCAGTTCAAAAACACGATTTCGAGGATTCGGCGCTTTGCAGCGTAGTCGGCTGTAAGCCATTGGCTGCGTAGCGTTTGCGAAAGTTCAAAAACCTTCGCCGCCAACTCGGCCGTTTCGTCGTGGGAGCGGTCCAGCACATCCAGTTGCAGCTTGATCGAGGCGAGCCGGTCGCGCATCTCCGTATGCTTGCGGGCGAACGTCGTTTCGTCGATCTCATCGGCAATCCGCATGTTGAGCAAGCGATCCTGCTGGGCAACGATCAGCGTTTCCTGTCGCTGTAGTTCGGCTCGTTGTGCCCGCGAGTCTTCCTGTGCGTCGCGTGTCTGCGAGGCCAGCACAAGGCGGAACCAGTCGCGGACGCTCTCGTCTTCCACCCGCATCTTGTCGAAGATGGCCATCACCTGCACTTCGAGGGCAGGCTCCGGCACGCGGGTACGCGGATGGCCCGGCTTGGTGTAATAGGTGCAGCGATAGTAGGTGTAGTAGCGTTCGCCGGTCTTGGTCTTCTTTGTGATCCGCTCGCCGGTGATCGGGTGCCCGCAGTGGCCGCACTGGATCAGTTCGCCCGCGTAGGTGAGCGACAGCGACTGGTAGACATGTCCACCGAGCAATGCCTGCACCCGGCTCCACGTTGCCCGGTCCACGAGCGGCGCGTGCTTGCCGGGATACCATTCCCCGTGGAATTCGATCTCGCCGATATAGGCCCGGTCCTTGAGGATGTTGTAAACCGAGCTTCGCGGGAATTTGGGCGTCGAGTCGCGGAACACGCGGCCTTCGGTGGCAAGCTTTTCAACCAGCGTGTCGAGCGTGTGGTTCTCGTAAGCGAAGAGATGGAAGATGCGTTTGACGTTCTCGGCCGGGATGGGATCGGGTTCGACCATGCCGCGACCTTCCTTGCGGATGTTGCGGTAGCCGTAAGGGCCGCGCGTCACGAACCAGCCTTCCTGCACGCGCCGCGAGAGTCCTTCGCGGACATCGACCGATTGCTGCTCGGTGTAGAAGCTGGCCATGTTGGCGAGCGTCCGGCGCATCATGCGGCCGGCTGGCGTGTTCTCGGTCGGCTGCGACACGGAGATGAACGGCAGGTCGTATTCCGATTCGAGGCGTTCGAGTTCGACGTAATCGAACAGGTTGCGGGCGGCACGGTCCACCTTGTAGAAGAGCAGACCGTCAAGCAGGCCCGCGTTCTTCTTGGCGTAGGCGACCAGCTCGCGGAACGTTTTGCGTTCGTCGGTTTTGCTCGCCGTCTCGGCGATCCGATAGAGCTTGGTAATTTCGCCACCGGCCTGCGTCGCGTACCGCTTGAGGGCGTCTTCCTGCACTTCGAGGCTGAAGCCTTCGCGTTCCTGTTCCCGGCTGCTTACCCTGGCGAGTGCGACGAACTGCTTCATGGTGACGACCCCGATAACAGAGCCAGCAACAGGCGGGCTACGATCTAGCCCATCTTACCTTGATCTGGTTTCAGGAACAGCCTTGCAAGGCGCTTGTGGCCCAATGGCATCCGAATCCCTACGAATCACCAACAAACCATCTCGAACAGCCAGGATGTGGACAGGTCACGCCCAGGGTAGGTGACCTCGAATTCAGGTACTCTATGCTGTCCGGATCGAAACCAGGAACTGCCCAACCTCTTGGTTAAGAGACTCGGCTTGCCGTGATAGTTCCATAGCGGCTTCAAGCACTTCCGAGGCCGCCGATGAAGATCGCGTTGCCATATCACTGACAGCGCCAAGGCTCTCAGAAATCACCTGGGCGCTCTGTGCAGCAGCACTCATGCTGCGTGTAATCTCGGAAGTCGTGGCCGACTGCTCTTCCACTGCCGCCGCGATATTTCCCGATGCATCCGAAACCGCCCCAGCCGAATCCTTGATCCCCGCCAATGATTCAATGATGGATACAGAAGCCATATTGAGGTCTTCAATAACTTTGCCTACATCCTCAACGGATTTGTTAGTCTGGTTAGCCAAATTCTTGACCTCGCTTGCGACGACCGCAAAACCCTTCCCTGCTTCTCCGGCCCGTGCCGCCTCAATGGTGGCGTTGAGAGCCAGGAGGTTGATTTGTCCGGCAATACCGGCAATCAATGTCACCGTGTCCCTCACCTTCTGAGCCGCAATGCCCAAAGCAGCGGCACGGTTATCCGCCGATTCCGTTTTACTCTTCGAGGTGTGCGCCAGATCATTGGTTCTCTGTACTTGCGACGATATCTCTCGAACCGAGGCAGACAATTCCTCCGCCGCAGATGCCACTGTGTTTACGTTCGTCGTCGTCTCGACGGCGCTCTTGGCCGCGCTCTTGGCACTTTGGGCAGTGTTCTGCATGAGCTTTGTCATCTCCTCGGCCGTGTGAGTAAGCTCAGTCGATGCCGAGGCTACCGTGTTGACGACGCTCTGAATCTTCGATTCAAACGCTGCCGTGGCCTGTTTGATCATTTGGGCGCGTTGCTGTTCGATCCCGGTACGTTCTAATTCCAGCTTTCTGCCTCTGTCACGCTCAATCGCTGTCTCATGGAAAGAAACCAGCGAAGCTGTGAGAACGCCAATCTCATCCCGGCGATCCGTCTTTGGGATTTCCAGTTCAAGCTCACCGTTGGTCAAACGCCCCATCAAGCCAGTGATTAAGTGAAGCGGCCTTGTGATGGAGCGACCTATGAAGAAGCCAATGCATCCGCCGATCATCACCGCAGCAAACGAAATTCCCAATCTGGTCACCAGTACCTTTTGAAAGCCATCAATTCTGTTCTTTAGCAGGCATTTCATTTGGTCGTCGTTCTTGATGGTAAAAGCGTGAACTATGTCGTGCAACGAGCCGATGGCCGCTGAAAGCAGCGAATGGTCACTTCCTTTGGAGATTTCGACGACTCTCGCAACGCCGTCAGCGATGGCCGTACCGTCCTTTTCCAAAGCTTGCTTCAAGGAGCCATCGTTGTTGCCCTTGAAGGCCTTGGCCAGATCAGTGGCAACGTTCCCGGCACTCGTCACGAGTCCATCCCTAGCTTCCGCATAGGCAATTCTGTTGTCATCATTCGGGCTCTTTTCCAACTCGACCGCAGCGCCGAACAGGTTGCTCGATTGCGTAAGAACTCCAGTCGCCTGATTGACGAGGATATCACCCACGAAGTACGCATCGCCGTCCGGGTCAAGCGTGATGTTCGAGTTGTCCGATATTGCAGAGATCAGGTCTGTTACCTTGGCAACAATATCGCCCTGATCTTTCGGCAGCGATGCTTGTTTGAGCGATAACAGAAGATCCTGAGTCTTTTTTGTGACACCCATTGCCCCAGCATCATCGAATTCGGCCTTCGACAGGGTATCCGCAGCCTTGGCGAGCGAAGTCGCGTTTGGGGACGATGTGGCCGTGTCTAATACGTCCTGAACCGCGCGCAAATAGTTTACTCCCGCAATCTCCTGCCGCGAGAAAGAAATGAGGTCTTCCTTTTCCGTGATTAGGAAGTATCCGAGAAGTAGAATCGGGAACATTAGAACCGAAACCGCAAAGGTGAGTTTCGTTTGTATAGAAAGATTCTGAAACCGACTCATAGATGCTCCCCCCCTGCGTTAGACAAGATGCCAGTATCGTTGCTCAGTCTTAAGAACTCGTTAATGCGGATTATTAAAGTGACAACTTGCCCGTAAAGTGATACCAGTATTCGCAAAACTGGTGTGCAGCAAGTCGGACTATAGGCGTATGGAAAACTACAATGCGGCCGGAATGCAAGTAGTCCGAGGGCGTATCGATCTCGCGGACGGGAAGACATTTCAACACCTGCTTGAGCAGCGCTATA
Organism: Limnoglobus sp.; assembly: GCA_043785305.1. Classification (GTDB taxonomy): domain Bacteria; phylum Planctomycetota; class Planctomycetia; order Gemmatales; family Gemmataceae; genus Limnoglobus. The sequence goes on from JAYVXI010000289.1 coordinate 55,639, forward strand.
CTTTGCTCCTGGAACAAATTACCAAGTCACTCATAGCATCTTTCGCGACCATTGAAACGGATGTCGTGCCGCTGATGGGTGAACTTGTCCGGGCTGGGCAAGAAGGCCAGGGTCTGATCGAGCACGCTAGCTGCTGCGATCCGAAACTGGCAAACACTGTTAAGCGGCTATCGGAATTCATGAAGGATTTCGATCGGCTACTGGAGTCATACTCACGTCTACTCGTGACCTGAACAATGGCGAGCATTATCGGATAATTGAGGAGTCCGAAGACAACGCCTGGAACAACCTACCCACGCTCTGGATCATTTCGACGGCTTCTTCGGGCGAGAGTATCTCGGCGTAATACGGTTGCCAGACGCGGATCGTCGCCTCGATGAGTTCCTGCGTGATCCAGTCCGGTGCCCCGGCCGGGACGATGCTTGAGGCAGCACCTTCCTCGATTGCGCAATCTCGTTTGTGATTGCTTGGGGACATGACCGCAAACCACCGCCACAAGGGGTAATGAGTCCGTGGAAAACCGGCGGGCCAACCGAAGACCGCCGCCGAAAAGTTCAAACCGTTGGAATCGGATTCGCGGCGGGTCGGGATCGCAACAGGCCTTCGCGCTGGTAACGCAACAGTTCCGTATGCGAAATGACCCAGCAGGCATGGGCACCGCGGCCACTGTCTTTTTTCTGGGCGAGGATGCGGCCACCCCGGCACCATTCCCGGCAGGTGAATTCCGCCCGCCCGACGATCCGGGCAAACTCCTCGACCGAATACCATTCACGAACTTGCTGTCGCCCGACCAGGACGTTGAGCATCGCCTCAATGTTCTCCAGCCTTTTTTCGAGCGTCATCACCCACCTCATCTCTCGATGCCTGTGTCTTTGGATTTCTCCACCGCCGGGGCTTCCGTTTCCGCGTGAAGAATTTCCCTGAAGGCTTCCTTTCCTTTGGGCAACGCTGCTTGCAGATCCCGTCCCAGGGCCACGTCCCATGATGTGTGAAACTCAACATTTTTATGCGGGTTGCTCGCCGCCCCTTGTGTCAGTGCCGTCAGCTTTCCGCCGTGCCCGAGCGCGTCGTCCAGCGCCTTCGGCAAAATCTCCTGGGCACGGATCGGGAAATAAAGCGCTTCGTAATGCTTCTGGCTGTCGATGCCGAAATCGGCCACAGCCGGGATGTTTGGCCATTGGTCAAACAGCACACTCGTGATGAGATGCCGGGTAACCGGCCGCACCGAGGCAAGTTGCTTTGCGAATTCAGTCTGCCGGTCGCTCATCGCATATCCCCTCAGAAAAGCAGGCGGGTGGATGTCCCCGCCTTCGGATACCATGGCGTTTCATGTGGCCATTGAGGTACTGTTGTCGTCATCGTCGTTGTCGTCGTCATCGACATCATCGTCGTCGTCGCATTTGCTGCCCTTGCCGACGGCGACTCCGATAAGCACGAGGTTAGCGGCGACCAGCAGCGCTTGCACGATTGGCATTGTCGTCTCCTTGTTTGAGATGATTGGGTTGATGGACGTTTAGAAACCGGAAGCGACGTGTGGGGCGGGTGGATGTCCCCGCCCCTGAACAGTCACTTGCTGAAACGCTTCACGATGGCCCCGATCCCATGAATGGCACCCTTCGCCACCGCCTTCTTGGCGACATCCTTCACGTCGGTGTTCTCCTTCAGGTACTTCTTCACGAAGACGCTCAGAATGATCCCCACGATAAAGAGAAGGACCGTACCTTCCGCGATCGTGTCTGCGAAACTTGCGAACATTGAAATCTCCCTTGGGCGATACACAGGTTTGGGAAGGGCGAACGTCGCCCCTCCCGGTTGTCACATCTCCATGCCACCACGTTCCTGCTGGATTTCTGGTGGCTTCATGGCCTCGATGGGCAGGCCGTGCTGCGGGTCCTCTGCCTGCTGCCCACCATCGCGCGGGTACATCACGAAGCCCGAACCGCTGAACAGGGCGGCCGCCATCTCATGGGCACCATGTGCCCCAATCTGCTGAATCTCCGACCCGATGTCGGACAGGATGTTGCTGAGGCTCAGGCCCGGTGCGACCGCCCTGATGCCTTCCATTGCGGCCGATAAAGCCCCCTTGGACTCGCCGCCCAGAATCTCTTGCAGCGTTGCTTTGGACATAACTCACCCTCGTTGAAATTGAACACGGGCGAATCACCTGAACATGAATTGCTGTGTCGCCTTCACCTTCCTTTCCTGTTGTTTCCCGCTGGCGAACTCCGTCACCCCCAGCGCCAGCATCAAGGTCACGGCGAAGATGAGCACGGAACCGGCGAACATCTTCACCCCCGCCCACAGGCGAGACACCCTCCCCGGCGGTACGAAGGTTTCTTCGTAAGAGCGCAGCAGCCGCGTCCAGACCGGGGCGACACCGGGCGTGAAGGTGATCGCGATGCGCGGCGAAAGCGACATGACTTCACTGGGCTTAAGGAGGTGGCGTCCCTGCTGCGCCCAGTTATTGTTGGCACCCCTCGACCGGGTGGTTGAACCGCCGCCGCCGTCCGCTCCTGTACTGAATGACTGCCCGGTATTCGTGCCGCCGGAGTTCACGACGATGGTGGATTCGCCCAGACGGTTTGACACATACTCTGCCGTCGGCTGGTCGTTAACGCCGAAGAACACCTGACTCGTATTCGACAGTAGCGTCTGTTCCTGCCCATCGGGGAAGCACTTGGAAAGCTGGCTCAGAGATTGGTAGAGGAACATCAGGCGGATGCCGTATCCGCGAAATTTGTCCACCGCGTCGTCTAGCGATTCAAGATGGCCGAGCGAAGCCGCTTCATCGAGGATGAAATGCACCCGGTCCTTCTCCTGCAATCCGTTCCGGACGACGGCGCGGATCAGGGTGCCGACCCACATACGCAGCAACGACGCCTGCGCCCGCATATGCTCCGGGGGCAGGACGAGGTACACGGTCATCTTTCCCGCAGTCAGTTCCTTCGGGTCGAAACTGCTGCTGCTCGTGTTCTCGAAGATCGCCGGGGTGTCGAGGAAGTAGAGGAACCGGAGCGTCGTTGTGAGTGTTGATGCCAGTTCCTTGTCCTTGTAGTGCGTAAGCTGGTGGCCCATCCTCGACAACATTCCCCCGGCTGCATCCGAATGGCACATAAGTTCAATAGCGGCCTCCATCTTTTTCGGGTTGGACAGCAGCGTTCGCACCGTCTGCAAGGACCGGTTGCCCGCCTCCCCGTGATACACCACAAGGGCGATCATCGAAGCGATCCAGACCTTGGCCGACTCCGTGAAATGCGGGTCTTTCTCTTGCCCAGTGGTGATGACAAGCGCGTTGGCGAGGTCACGGCAATCATCCAGTGCGTCGGGTGAGTCTTTGTCGATCAGGTCCAGGGGGTTCTGTGTGTCGGGATGCCCCGTTATATGCCGGAATGGGTCGATCACAACGACCTTGTGCCCGAGGTTGCGGCGATGCTGCGCCGTGAGTTTTGCGTTCTCGCCCTTGAAGTCAATCACCACCGCCGATTCCGTTGACGATTGCAAAAACGGCTGGACGATAGAAATTCCCTTGCCGACGCCGGTCGGGGCATAAACACTGACGTGACAGGCATTGCTCAGCCTGACCAACGGTTGTTCCACACTCTTTCGGAATAGGGCGAGAAACTCCCGGCAGGCAATAGATGCGCTCACGCGGGGATTGATGAGCCCGAGGACCGCCCGCTTCTTCGACCGCGGAACCTCCATCCGCCCGAGGATCATCCCTGACTTCGCACCAAGCATCCCCGCTTGGCTCAGTTCGCCGGCATCGGCCCACCGTGCCGTACCGTGCGACCAGAGATGGCTGGCCCCCCGCTTGGCGGTGGCGGCGATGGCACCGATCGCGAACAGCACCAGGAACCAGGGCTCGGCCATGCACAGCATGACGCCGGCGTAGACGACCAGGGCGACGGAAGCGATCAGAACTATGCGGATGAGTTTCATGGTTTCCTTTCAGTTGCGGCTTGGGCGAAGCCTCGAATACTCTCTGTTTTTGATGATTTCGTAACGCTCGAAAGCTCCCTTACACGCCCGGTAGAACTCCTCGAAGGCATCCCGGCGTTCTTCTGGCCGAATGCAGTTCTCGACGATTTCGAGGAGGGTTGCGGCCAGTGCGAAGGCCGTGTCATACTGGAGGCGATTGCACACCAGACACCTCCTCTGCCGGTTCGATCACGGCCTCTTCTGCCGGTGCAGTTTTCTGCTCAGCAGAAATCAGTTCGCCGGTCTCAGGGTTCTCTTCCATGCCCAATGGAAGAAGCCGATTTTCGATCTGTGTGACCACGCCGGTCTCGGGATTCGTGTGAGTCACAGTCACGTACATATCCCCGCGCAGATAGCACTCTTTCCAGTGCTCGATCTGTAATCGCTCCCTGTATCGCCGAACCGCCGGAATCCTGTTGAGTACCCACTGAATTTCGGCCTCGAAATTATCCAGCACCCAGATCAGCAGGATCTCGATGCCGATGATCGTGAACATGACCGCAAAGAACGGTACCGCGATCTTCCAGAGCAGTTCATTTGACTCATTCATGACAAGACCCCTTTCTTGCTTTTGTCCAACACATCGGATTCTGGCTCGGGTATCGACTGATCGCCGCGAACGAACGCATACGGGTCCCACCCAAAATCATCGGAAACGGACCATCTGTTGCGAGCGGCGATGCACTTGGGACAATCTGCGTACCAGGTCAGGACCGCTTCCCGGTCGAAGTAATGCGTTATGCCGTGGAACTCGCCGGTGACGGGATCGTGGTGGCCACCAACGCGAATACTCCATTCGCCTTCGCGGCGAACCCAGGCGATGATCCTGACTATCGCCGCAACGATGGCCAAGCCCATGCTGACAACCCACACCCAAAGCCCGTAATTGTCCCACTCCATATCCGTCTCACTTTCTGGTTTGGTGTTTTCGATCAGTCGTACCATCACACCTTTTTCGCCAGCGCGCGGCACACCTTCTCGAAGGTGCGCGCGTCGATTCCCTTCTCGCTTTCTCGCTTGGCCAGCTTCAACAGGTCGGTCATCGCCTCGATCATGTCGCCAAGCGTAATGGCCTCGCCGCTAACCACCACCGTGGCGCGCCGGCCGGGCACCTCACACCGGATGCGGCTGACCCTGATTGCCGCCGCCGTCCCGGTGCGGCTCTTACGTCCGGCTTGCTCGATGCTGTCCCGGCTGGCACCGCCGAGTTTGAATGCGAGCATCGGGGCCATCTGCGGTTCCGGCAATTTGCTGATGGCGTAGGCGTCAGAAATCCCGATGGTCCCGGCGGCGAGGGCGTCACGGACAGCGGGAATCACTTTGCCCACGGATCTGAGCCTCGTCACCATGCTCGGATCGATGTTGAGCAACCCGGCCAGGTCCTTGTTGTTCATCTCCGGGTTGAGCCGGGCCAGTTCCTCCAGCCCATCGACCTGTTCGATGGGTTTCAGATCCTCCCGCAACATGTTCTCCACGAGTTGCCAGCGGCGCAACTCTGGTTCGGTCATCTGTTCATCCGCGATCTTGACTTCCAGCGTGGCCAGCCCAACGAGCTTGGCCGCACGGTAACGGCGTTCTCCGGCGATCAGCGTTCCGTCCGGCTGGCACAGGATCGGCTGAAGCTGCTTGACCTTCAGCGATTCGCCCAACCGCCGCAGATCGGCCTCGTCGAAGGACTTCCGTACCTGCGGGTTGATCTTGAAAAACGCCAACGGCTTCGACACGAGTTGCGGCATCGCGTTCTCCCGGATAGAATCGATCTTGACTCCATAAACTTAAATCCATGCAGCGAAAGATGCTACGAAACTAAGCCGCACGTTGGGCGCACGTTAGATGCAGTAGGTGATTAATGGCCGACAAGGAAAGCCGCCGGGGAGTTCTTCCCAACGGCAAGTTGATTGACTCGCTTCGGAAGCGAAAGGGATGGACGATTGAAGACTTTGCCACCGGGACAAGGTTTAAGAGCCGCACCGCGCAGAAAGCGATTGCGGGACACTCAGTCGATATCGAGTCGCTAAAGGAGATGGCCGACAGGCTCGGTGAGACTTATGAGAGCTTGCTTCTTGTGCCCGTCTCCGGCGCAACCCAGCCCACCGTAGTTACCCCTCTTTTTCAACTCCCGGCGGAAGTCGCTGATTTCACTGGTCGGGAAGAAGAGATACGACTGATGGTTGGACGACTCGACGGAGAAAGCGGGAGAGTCGGTCTGTCCGCACTCAGGGGAATGGGAGGCATCGGGAAAACGAGCTTAGCGGTGAAGGTCGCCCATCTCGTCAAGGATCGCTTTCCGGACGGTCAATTGCTGCTGGATCTTCAAGGCATGTCCGACAAACCGATGACATCGGTGGCGGCGATGTCACGAATCATCCGCGATTTCCACCCGACGATACAGACGTTACCGGAGAACGAGGCCGACCTCCTTCCAATCTATCGGAGTACGCTGGCCGGAAAGAAGGTTCTAATTCTACTCGATAACGCAAGGGATGAGGGGCAAGTCCAGCACCTGGTCACCGTGTCACCGCCGGTTGGGTTCGTTGTCACCAGCCGCAACGCCCTCGCTCTCGATGGAGTGGAGTCGGTCAGCTTGGGCGTATTATCGCCGACCGAGGCATTAGGATTGCTTCGCGGAATTGTGAAGGGAAAGGGAGCGGACGACGAATTGCGGGCAGTTGCAGGGTTGTGCGGCTATCTGCCGTTGGCTCTCCGAGTAGCCGGTGATTTTCTTCGGCTGTACCCGAACTGGTCGGTCTCTCGCTACACCGAGGCACTCAGCGACGAGAATGGACGATTAGTACGGCTGAAGGGCAAAACGAAGGAGAAAGACGTGGAGGCGGTGCTGGCACTCAGCGCTCGTCAATTGGTGATTGAAAGTGAGACACTCGCGGCGAGATGGCAAATGCTCTCGGTCATTCCCTGCAATTTTCCTCCCATCGTGGCAGCAGCAGTGTGGGGGGTGAGAATTAACGGGTCGCTAGATTACGAATCAACGCTCGACGATTTAACATTGTTGCTGGATCATAGCCTCATACAGTTTTCCGATGGCGATAATTATACGTTCCATGATCTACTGCGACCTGTGGCAAAAGACACATTTTTATACGTTGAACACCACCGGTTAGCATCGAGTTCTCAAATTCGACTTCAAGTTGCAGAACATCGGATGAAAGAAGGCTGTTTGGCCGCGATAGCTGATAGTGTACTTGAAGCTAACGGGTATTTTGCCTCGCGTGAAAGATTATTGAATTTCATTTCCTCACAATTGAAATTGAAAGGAAAAGAAGTATTCGACCTGAACGTGGGTATTCTATTCGGGATGGATCGACCACCCCGAGAGACGATGACAAATGGAACTCCGAAGGGGTCAGGGTATAGACACGAAAATCGCGGGAATGTTATGCAAGCCCTAGTGTGCTACGAGGAGTGGTTACGGATGGCCAAGGAAACCAACGATCAATCAGAAGAAGCGAAAGCGCTCTTGGCGATCGGCAGGATGTATCTTTGCCTGGACGCCAAAAAAGCGGTTGTAGATTATTTTGAACCGGCATTGCGTATGAGCCGTGAGATAAGAAATAGCAGTACAGAGGCTTGGGCTTTACTCGACTTAGCAAAATCGCCGCCTGCGATTACTGGCATTGATCCAACGGAGTACGCCAAAGCGTCGAGGGCTCTTTTTGAACGAATTGACGATCAGTTGGGACACGAAGCAGCAATGGACTTGCTCAACCTCTTGTGATACCGACAATCATTTCTAGCTGATACGCTCGAAAATACCGCCTTCTCATCCAACCGGTTAACATTAACCACATTTCGCGCTACTCTTATCGCTATCATGCCTGTACCTTTTACGGGCGTCAGGTATTCATTTACTGGAAGCCTCGACAAAGTTTCTAACTCATCGGTGAATCCGGTCACCGAATATGGCCGAGAATCCCATCTTTTTGAAGCTTTTGGCACGCCGCCCTCCTGGCGAACGAGTGCTTACGGGCTCCGCTGGCGCTGCGGTCCTGCGGACGGCTGCTGCTCCCTCCCGCTCTCTCGTGCGAAATCCGAAATCCGGGGGAGCACCCCCAGCGGCGTCAAGGATTCCCTCCGGCGTCCGTGGCGACTCCTCCCCATCTTCCGCGCTCCCAAAGCCTCGCTTGTGCAGACGGGTCCCCTCCACCCCGGCCGTCCTTGACGCCGCTCCCCCCTTATCATGTTTCCTCTATTCCGGTTGATCGCGTGCGATCAAACCGAACCCATTCATTCAAAGAACAAGACGCCCTCTCGGTCTTACCCGAATTGCGGGTACAGCAATGCACCGTACGTCATAATGCTTGACGGATAGAGTGTTTTCAAGCATCATCGTTATCACACATCAGATAACGGTTGGAGCCTATGCGGACGATTATTGACCTGCCCATTGAACAAATACAGCAGCTTACGGAACTCTGCCGTCGCCATGAGATGTCAAGGGCGGAAGCCGTGCGACGTGCCGTCGCGATGCTGCTGGCTGAGGAATCGCAAACGCCGCAGGAAGCGTTCGGCCTGTGGAAAGACCGTGGGGTCGATGGGGTAAGCTACCAACAATCGCTTCGCGACGAGTGGAAAGCGTGAGGCCGGTTTTCGACACCAATATCCTTATCGACTACTTAAATGGCCACTCGCAGGCCGCCCAAGAACTGGCCCGCTATCCGGCCGCCGCCATCAGCCCGATTACCTGGATTGAAGTCATGGCGGGCGCGGCCAGCGACAACGAGGAAAAGTCGCTCCGGTCATTCCTCGGGCGGTTCAGCCAGGTTCCGCTTGACCGCAAGGTTGCCGAGGCCGCGACTGCCCTTCGCCGACAACACCGCATCCGCCTACCCGATGCCATCATCTGGGGAACCGCTCGAAGCGAAGGGACGCTGCTCATCACGCGCAACACCAAAGACTTCCCAGAGCAGGAACCGGATATCCGCGTGCCTTACCGCCTGTAGATCAGAGATACATTATCGAGCTTGTCCGCGCCTGCATCACCCGTCCACTCAGGGCCTCTTTCGTCTCTATTTTAAGAAATCTGAAAGTCAGGGGCTGAGTGACTGTCCCATATGTAGGTTTATGCCGCGGTTCGGTATTGAAACTCGGCCGTTTCGTTTTTCGGTTCGAGTCGGTTGAGCATCAGGTGGATC
>JAYVXI010000290.1:0-3085 GCA_043785305.1 Limnoglobus sp.
CGGTGGCAACCTCGCCGAAAAAATCGCCCAGGGCGTACGCTTTACTCCCGAAGACGCAGCAAAGTTCGTGCTCAAACTCGCGGAAGCGATGGCGGCCGCGCACGCGAAAGGCATCGTACACCGCGACTTAAAACCGGGGAACATTCTGCTGACGTCGGACGGTTCGCCGAAAATCACCGACTTCGGGATTGCGAAACGCGGGAATGCGGACTTCACCGCAACGGGTGCCGTGTTGGGCACGCCCTCTTACATGAGTCCAGAACAAGCGGCGGGAAGAACGCACGAAATTGGCACCTCATCCGACGTCTATTCGCTCGGCGTCATTCTCTACGAATTGCTGACGGGCAAACCGCCGTTCCGCGGCGACACCGTCATGCAGACGATGAAGATGGTGATCGAACGCGATCCGGATCGCATCCGAAAAACGGTGACGCAAACTCCGCGCGATCTCGAAACGATCTGCATGCACTGTCTGAAAAAGGAACCTTCGCAACGGTACGCGACCGCTGCGGCTTTGGCCGACGATCTGCGTGCCTACCTCGGCGGCCATACCATCACCGTTCGCCCGACGATTTGGGCAGAACGCTTCTGGCGGAACTGTGCCCGACACCCGGCGTTGACTGCGCTGATGGCACTATTGCTGCTGTTGTGCATCATTGTTCCGCCGGTCCTTTGGTCTTACCAGAAACAATTTCGTGCGGAATCTGGCCGTCGACAAGAAGAACAAAACGCGCGCGAATCGGCGGAACGTGCGGCGGCCACGCAGGAGTATTTCGCCAACTTCAATCGCGTGTTGCGGCGGATCGCCTTACCGAAAGCGGGCTGGACGTGGAAAGCCAGCGAGGAACTCGCAGCAGCGGCGAAAGTGAATACGACACTCAAGGATTTGGTCGAACTCCGTTCGGCCGTGCTGGAAACCGATGCCGCAGTCGATATGCGACTGACAGGTACGGTTTGTGCAGTTTCGCCGTATTCGGCAGCGATGATCGCGTGTAGCTCCGATGGAAAGTGGCTCGCCGTCGGGGATCGCCGCGTGGGAACGAACCGGTTGTCGTGCATCTTGCGATTGTTCGACGCGAATACGCTGGAATTGAAGCACGATCTGACCTTTCCCAACGGGGATCTTTTCAACGTCAACAGACCGGATGGAACCCGCTGCATCGCCATTAGCCCCGATAGCCGGTGGCTTCTGGTCGGGACGCGAAGTGGCCATATCCACCGCTGGAAGCTCGACGACCCGAAGTTGCCGATGACGATGTGGACCGGTATCGAGTCCGAAGCGACGAGTTTGGCGTTCGACCGCGAATCGAAGATCGTGTTCGCAACGCACAAAGATTACCGGGTCACGCGGCGAGAACTCACCGGCGACGGTAAAATTACGCATCAAATTCGAGCGAATGTGACGGGTAACGAACCGCGCGCGACGTTTCTGGCAACCAGCCCCGTCCGCTACGATGCCACGGAAGAGCAACGAAACGCCTCGCCCTACGCACTACACGTGGCCGCGTCGGGACGGAACCAGTTGATTAACCCCGACACGCTTCAGGAAATCCCCAACCCGTATATTTATTGGCAATTTCGCAAGGGTGAGTCGCCCGGATTGACGTCTGCGTATTTTGACCCGACGACGACCGCGATGTACGCGCATTTTGAAGATTCCATTCATCGTTTCGACGGCTCGTCGCACGTGCAATCGGGAGCGTTTTTCGGAGGACGCAAAGACGCGGTGACATCCCGTTTCGCCTGTTCCCCCGACGGCCAATTGCTCGCGGGGGTGACGGTTCAAAATCGGCTGCTACTCGCAACGACCCGGACGGCGAAAACCGTTGCCGAAACTTACGTGGGCACCATCTACGATCTCGCATTCAGCCGGGATGGGCGAAACCTGTTCGTCGTCAACGATGCGGGCGTGTTGCAGTTCGCCGTACGCAGACCCAGCCAGCCGGAAACGACTCAACTGAGTAGCTACTCGATCTGGCAATTGACCCCCACGACGGGAACGAACGGCGAACGGCGCGTGGCGACGCTCGGCGGGATGAAGTTCGGCGTAATGCAGGCCATTTTTGCCGAACGGAGCGAGGAAACAACGGCACGGGACAGACGCAAGATTATCGGTCTCGTTCAGAGTAATAGCGATGGACAATTCCTCATCGACTCACCGAAAGCGAACCGCCCGATTCTCTCGCTGAATGGCACCGAGCTGTATACCCTCGATCGCAAGACACTGGAACTTCCATCGCTCGTCAAGCCGACGAAACCTGTGGTCGCCTTGGCGTACGATCCCGATGGACAGTCGTTCTGGACGGCGGAAGGGGCAACCGTTCAGTTGCGATCTGCTACCGATGGTCGCGTGCAAAAAAAGTGGAGCAACATCTTCGATGTGTCGAGCGGTCGTGGCAGCGTCGTCGCTCTGGCCGCCGGTTCGCGCGGGGTCGTGGCCGGGTGTCGCGATGGACGATTCCTGTATTTGAAAAACCAGACCGCCGACCCGATCCAGGACTGGGAGATGCCGAACGAAACTCCCACTCTAATGGCACAACTGCCCGATGAATCGGCCGTTCTCGTCGGAACCGAATCGGGGAACATTCTCGGCTACAAACTGCCGGAGGCGACATCTCGATTGAATCTCAAAGCCCACGATGGCCGCATCGTCGGCCTTGCGATCCACCCGCAAAACGAGTTCGTCGCCAGTGCCAGTAGCGATGGGCAAGTGACACTTTGGGCGTGGCAAAACGCGACGCTGCAACGCCTCGCGCATCTCTACCCATCGGGATCGCTGGCCGTGCGTCAACTCGCCTTCACCCCCGATGGCAGTCGGCTACTCGTGCTGCACGAGGAAGCGCACGGCATCCACACTTGGGATCTACCCGCATTACGCAAACGCCTACAAGAACTACAGATCGACTGGTAAACGCGAATGTTTCGTGCGTTGTACACGTTGGGAAATGAACTCTCGTACGAGTGCATTCCCGTTAGCCCGACGCGCCAGTTTTGAAGTTGCGCTATTTTTATGGCTTTTTTCCCTAGAAATTCGACATTTAGTGAATCTCAAGCGTCGCTTTTTACGGTGCCTGGATCGAAAGAA
>JAYVXI010000291.1:0-28117 GCA_043785305.1 Limnoglobus sp.
TCGCGGCGGCATCCGCGTGGCAGTAAAGAACCTCGACGGCGACACGAAAGCCGACCTCGTGGTCGGCTCCGGAACTGGCGCGGGTTCGCGCGTGACGGGTTACCTCGGCAAAAACATCGCCGCGAGTGGCACGCCGGCAGCCCAGTTCGACTTCGATTCGATCAGCGGATTCACGGGCGGCGTGTTTGTGGGATAGTAGTGGATAGTTGTGAGTGGTGAGTTGTGAGTAAGAATGAGCAGCAGTGATTCTTCTTCTCTGTGTGCTCTGTGACTCTGTGGTGAAATCGAAATGGGCATAATTCGACTTCGATTCACTCACTGGATTTAGTGGCGGCGTGTTTGTTGGATAGTAGTGGATAGTTGCGAGTGGATAGTTGTGAGTAAGAATGAGCAGCAGTGATTTCAATCACTGCTGCTCATTTCCTATTCCTCTCTGTGTGCTCTGTGACTCTGTGGTGATTTCCTAACCGTTCCCGTTTCGCTTTCGCGCATTTTGTAGAATACCGTCGAGTCGTGACAACACGACTCCGCACGCCAACACCATCCTGCCGGGGTTCCATCATGTTTCGACTCTGTTTCGTTCTCCTCGCAATGTCCGCACCGATGTTACCTGCGTCCGACTGGGTCGAATTTCGCGGGCCGGACGGCACGGGCCAGTATGTGGGGCCGAAGCTCGTGACCGAGTGGGGCACCGAGAAAAACGTGGCCTGGAAAGCGAAAGTGGCGGGCAAAGGCTGGTCGTCGCCGATTGTCGTGAAGGGGAAAATCATCGTCACGACGGCGGTGCCCGACGGTGCCAAACCGAAGCCGAACTACTCGTTGCGCGCCGTCGCGTTCGATGCCGTCACCGGCAAACCCGCGTGGGACGTCGAGTTATTTGCGATGGACGGGGCAAAATCGCCCGGCGGGCACGCGAAAAATAGCTTCGCGAGTTCGACGCCAGTATCCGACGGGGAGCGCGTGTACGTTCACTTCGGGCACCTCGGCACGGCGTGTTTGGACCTCGATGGCAAGATCGTTTGGAAGGTCGACAGCTACAAATACGCACCGGTTCACGGTAACGGCGGCTCGCCGATCCTCGTCGGCGATTCGCTCGTGTTCAGCGTCGATGGCAGCGATCAACAGTACGTCGCAGCCTTGGACAAAATGACCGGCAGCGAGAAATGGAAAACGGATCGCAAATCGACCGCGAGCAAGCGATTTTCCTTCACGACGCCGTTGGCGTTAACGAGCAATGGCAAGACGATCATCGTCAGTGCGGCGAGTGAATTCGTGGCCGGTTACGATGCCATCGACGGCAAGGAAATCTGGCGGGCGAAGTACCCGTCGGGGGGTTACTCGTTGATCGCACGGCCCATTTTCGTCAACGGCTTGCTCATCCTTCAAACCGGCTACGACACGGCGAATCTCTTCGCGATCGACCCCACCGGCACGGGCGACATTTCCGCGAAGATCGTCTGGACGACGAAGAAAGGCGCGCCGCACACGCCGTCGCCCATCGCACTCGGCGACGAAGTATACACCGTCACCGATCAGGGGTTTATGACCTGCTTCGACGCCAAAACCGGCACCGTGCATTGGTCCGAACGGCTGAAGGGCAAGGGCTATTCCGCGTCGCCGATCGTTGCCGATGGCAAGATTTACGCGGTCAGCGAAGATGGCGTTTGTAGCGTCGTCGAGGCTGCGAAAGCGTTCAAAGTCGTCGGTGAATCCGAATTGAAAGAGCGTACGTTTTCGACGTTCGCCGCATCCGATGGCGGCCTGTTCGTCCGCACGGAAACGATGCTGTACCGCTTTCAGGCTAAGTAGCATCGTCGTCGTCGGGTACGGGCTGGAAATGTTTCGCGTGGCTGAATGCGTAGTCGTTCAGCCGCCCTTGCACGACGTGGACGTGGTCGCGATATTCGACGTCCATTTGAAACAAAAACTCGGCGAGCGCGTCGAGTTGGTTGCGTCGTTCGGTGTCGTCGTTCGGCGGGCCGGTGGGGCCGAACGCGGCAATCGCTTTCAGTACGACGCTCGCTTGGTTCGTCGCATCGATGACGGAAAGTGCCACGCTCGCCTCGGCAGCGCGGTTGCCGTACGGGCCTTCAAAGTAGCGCCGGAATCCGCCCGTCATCACTTCGTCGTCGAGTGCCGTCACCGCGAAATACACCTTCTGCGGTAGGCTCAATCCGTCGTAGCCGACCCGGCGTTCGCGGTCGCGCACGATCTCCCAAGTACTCGACACTTTGTGGAACGATGCGTCGGCGCGTCGAAACAGGAAGTAGCGCGCGATCAGCACCAGCCCCCAGATGGCCGATGTCAGCCCGAGGCCAATGAGCGCCGTGGCGAAAAGGTTCGCCTTCAAGTTCGGGCCGCGCACGATGGCGAAGTAGGCGATGCCACCGAGGAGAATCAGGCCGATGAGCGCATCGGTGAGAAGGTCCGGCGGCGGGGCGTCATCGTCGGTCGAAGGACGGTCGAACGCGCCGGCCATCATCCAGATCGCGAGGCCGACAATGCTGGCCACAGAGATGAGAATGCGAACGAGGCTACCATTGGGGTCGGTGGCTTCACCGTAGGTGATGACCGCCCCACAAAGGAGCGTGATCGCGCCGAGCGCGATGCGAAAATACGAAGTCGGGCGAACGAGCACAACATTCTCCGTCGAACCGATAGACAATACTTCGGCTTAATCTACGAACCTGTAAGGTAGCGGTCGTGTCGGTGATTTCGCGATGGATTGTGCGAATGAAGGAGAACAACATGCGAACGTTGGCGAGTATCCAAACGATCCACTCGAACGAGCCGATCCCGAAGGCCGATGCCATCGAGCGGTTGCGCGTGCTCGGTTGGTGGGTCGTGGCCAAGAAGGGCGAGTTCGTGCCGGGCGACGAGGTCGTGTATTGCGAGATCGATTCGCTGTTACCCGAGCGCGCGGAGTTCGAGTTTCTGCGCGCGAGCAGTTTCAAAGCGGCGCAGATCGAGGGCGGGGCAGTCGTGCAGCACGCGGGGTTTCGCATCAAAACGGTGAAGCTGCGCGGCCAAGTTTCGCAGGGGATTTGCTTCCCGCTGTCGATCCTCCCGCCCGGCACGCCTACGGAAATCGGCAGCGATGTGACCGATGCGCTCGGCATCATCAAGTACGAACCGCCGATCGCGGTGGGCATGGGTGGGCGCGTGAAGGGTGGCTTCCCCGGCTTCCTCTCGAAGACCGACGAAACCCGCGTGCAAGTGCTCGAACCGGTGCTGTTGCGGCACACCGGCAAGACGTTCTACCAAACCGAAAAGCTCGATGGTACCTCGTTCACGGCGTTCCTGCGCGACGGGCAGTTCGGCATCTGTAGTCGGAACTTGTGGATGGACGAAACCGACGACACGAACCTGTTAGTGAAGGTTGCCCGTGGGATCGATCTCGAGGTGAAGCTGCGGAGCATCCACGCGAAACATGGGTTTTGGCCTGCGATTCAAGGCGAAGTCATCGGCCCCGGCATCCAGAAGAACCGCTACGCGCGCAAGGTCGCCGAACTTCACGTGTTCAACGTGCTGAACCTCGACACGGCGCAATTGGTCGATCGCGACATCGGGGTGTCACTCTTAAACGAAGTCGGTTTGCAGGGCGTACCGCAACTCGGCACGTTGGTGTTGAACCACAGCATCGACGAACTCGTGGCACTATCCGCAGGGCCGAGCGTGCTGAACCCGCAAGTGCCGCGCGAAGGCGTGGTGTTGCGCCCCGCAACCGAGGAGTTCGACGAAACGCTCGAAGGTCGCCTGAGTTTCAAGATCATCAACCCGCAATTCCTGCTGAAGTTCGACGAGTGAGGTCGCCGCGTCTCACTTCTTGATGGGGTCGTGTACGCAGCGGACGCAAGACATGTTCTTGCTGGCGATGCAGTTGTTCGCGCCCCCGGCCGCGTACCATCGGCACGCTTCGCGACTGGCTCGACGATCCCGACCTCGCAACCGTTCGCCGAAAGAATATGCCCATCGAAGAACGCACGATGTGGGAACGCTTCTGGGCCAAAATGAAGTCCGCCGTCCCGACGAAGTGACGAGCCGAAACCGCGTATACTTCTTTAGAGACGATTTGGTAATCCAACGTTGAACCTGGCAGGACGTCTCCTGAAATAACAGTCATTCCGATGTACCCGTTCCCTTATTACGTGGCCCCATCACCTTCGTTTTACGAGGGCATGTCGCGGATTCTCGACTTCGGCGATACGTTCAGCCAATACAACGTATCTTCATCCGAACGAGTCGCCGACGAAACGGCAACCGCCGAAGACTGGCAAGCCGTCTGGACGAACCTACGCGACTCGATGAACCAGTTTGCCGATACCTGCCGAGATCAACCGAATGGGACGCGACCAGCAAAGCGACTAATGAAGGAACGAATTCGATTTTCAACTTGCTGTAATCAGTTTGCAGTTCTGAGAGTGTTCATTTTATTCTTCGCATACTTCAGGATCATTCATACATGCTTCGCAAAACTGTCTCCCGAATACGAGTAAATTCGGCTGATATTGAACGCCCAATGGCCCTAAAGTGATCGTTTCCTTACCGTTGCTAATATTCACGGTTTTACTTTGAGTACTGTTTTGGATTTGGCTTATAAAACCTAATCGGTCAAGATTGCCGATGTAGAATTGAATGTTGTCAGGGTATTCGCATCCCGCACGTACTGCGAGTAGATTCCGCTTTCTTTCAAATAGCCCTTCTGAAGTTCCAGACAAATCTATGCCATCCTTAGTTTCGTTCAACAACCGAACAATCTTTGCTTCGTCCGGGGTCAATTGACGAATGATTTCAACGAAACTGGGGTGGGCTTTCGATGCAGTGTCGATGTCCATTGCCGTGGCAAGAAGATTGATGTACATTTCGCGAAGTGTTGGTTCTCCGCAAGCGAATTTAAGTGACTCCAAGACTGGCCCCGCCACAATCGCTTTAGGTGGCACTAGCTTGTGCAACTTGTCCTTGAACCGTTTTCCTATTTCTGAGCCCACAATCGCTTTAAATTGCTCGAAACCAAAAAGCAGACAAGATAATGGATAGAGAAATACTTCCACTGACTTCCCAATCAGCTCAGCAGACGGTGCCAAAGCACTGCCGAGTTTCTGAAGGCCGGGTTGAAATAAATCCTTATAAACTGGAACTTCTTTTGCGAGTTCAGCAGCACCTTTCAATGTGTCACCGATATTTTCTCCGCTCATTACTCGATTCCTCATTACATTGAGACATTTTCCGCGTCTAGAACGACTATTGCCCACATCGCGTCGCGTCTCGAAGACTCGCCACGACTGATTTTCAAGGGTGATAGCCCCGTCCCATGGTTCCACCATGGGCTGATCGAGCGACCCCTTCAGGGTCGGGGTTCTGATTTACGGTCCTGAAAGGACCGCTCACGTAGCCCATGGTGGAACCATGGGAGGTTCGCACCCATTGACATCATGGCGGATCGCGTCGCGTCTCGAAGACTCGCCACGACTGGTTTTTGCCGGATGTTACCCCCGCGTCGGCTAAAGACCTGCGGCTACCGAATATCGCTCATCCGCTTCTCACGGCCCTGCCGTTTGGTACCACGATTTCCAGTCGTCGTAGGCTTGGCGTTTGCGGTCGTCGTTGGATCCGGAGGCGGGTCCGAAGTCGCGGCCGCTGCTGAAGCTTTTCAAGCCCGCGCGGGCGGCGCGAACGACGGCATCGTCGATGTCTGTGACGCGGTTGATGAGGTCCAAGATCAGCGATTTGTCGTCCTTGATGGCACACGCTAGACAAGCGGCACGACGGAGTTCGGGGTCGCGGTCGGCCAACATTTTCCGCAACGTCTCGGCATTCATTCGCGTCAAGCGGTCGGCTAACCCTTCGCGTGCCAGCACGGCGCGTTTGCTATCGAGTCGCGGTATCGCGAGCACGATGCCAGCCGTCCACTGGCCGCCTTTGCTCTCCTTCGCGATGCGGAGTTTCGTCATCCACTCGGCTTCGGTTTGCTTAACTGCCAGTCGATCTGCGATTTTGTCGGCCTCGGTCGGCCCGTTGACGGTGTTCAGGCCCGGCCCCGTCGGACTCGGCGATGCCTGCGGGCGGCTCGGGTCGATCGGTCGCGGCGCGATGGCAATTGCACCCGGTCCGCCACGACTGCCGCGAAGTTCGCCGCCACCGGGGTCTTTGACTTTGCCGTCGATCTGCCGCGTCAGGTCCGAGACGAGGTTCGATTTTTTGAGGAAGAGGATCGCGAACGCGGTCGAAATGTTCGGGTTATACGAACCGGCCCACGAACCATCGGCTTGCTGCACCGGCAGGATGCGGTCGCACCCCCATTTGTGCCAATTGACGTCGCCGATCGTTTCGAGGCCGAACGCCACGGCCACGCGCTCCATCGACCACAGGAAGTACAAATCGCTGACCCCGCCGTGACCGCCGCTATCGGCGATTCCGCGTTGCCCTGCCAGGATCAACCCGAGTGCCTTCAGCCCGCGCTCGATGCAGGCGTCGCGGAAGGTAAAAATCTTTTTCTCTTCCTTGACCGGGTCGAGCTTTTCTTCCTCGCCGCTGCCTCCATCTTCGGGTTTACCGCTGCCCTTCACGGGTGGGCGATAGAACGGGTCGTCCTCGGGTTTGGCTTCGACTTCGGGGGCGTTCTTCCGGCCGGTGAGTTTCGCTTCGGCGTTCGCCTTGCCGACGGCCATGCCGAGCAACCCCGCGCAGGTCATCGCGGGTGAGGATGCGCCACCGCCACTGGCCATCGAGGTGTACGACCAGCCGTGATCGCCGGGACTTTGCGTTCGCATGAAGCGGTTTTCGATCAGGCGAAACGCCGGTTCGCACGGCACGCCATGACGTTGCGCCACCCACAGCGCGATGATGCCGAACTGCGTATTCGAGTTGTCGTCGCCGCCACCACCCGAGCCAAACCGTGCCCCACGCCGCACCGCCTGATAAATCCGATCCGCTTCCGGGTGAAGTTTCCCGCCACCCGCCGGCTTGCTGACGTTGCGAAGGCGCGCCGCATCGGCAGCGGCAACGGGTTCAAACGTCGCGTACGTCCAACCGCCGCTGGCGTTCTGCCCCGCTAGTAACCGGCAACCGAGGACTTGAATCAGCGGCTCGTCGGTCGAATCGCGCGAGTCTTTGTTGAAGCGATCCAGATACAAGATCGCCAGGGAAACCTGATAGGTTTTACTTTCGGAATAGGCCGCATCGCGCACGATTCGCGTGATGTGGGCAATGGATGGGTCCGACGGTGGCACGTCGGCTTCGAGGAGCGCCAGCCCCGCGAGCGCCGCCGTTCCGAGTCCGTAGCCGCCGTCGTCGCTTCCGGCGGTCAACGAGGCTTTCTTCAGGAACTCCGCCCCACGACGGATCGCTTCGTCGATCTTGGCTTGATCGGCCCGCGCAGCAGGCAGCGCGACCGCAAGGAAACATCCGGCGAGCAGAACGATTCGCATCATCGCGGCAACCTCCCCAGCAGTGTCAGCGGATCGTCACCTCGACGGGGACGAGGTGGTTAATCGCATACGTTCGGCGGTCGGGGTCGCGCTTCTCCGGCTGACCCTTCCCGGCGGCATCGGTACAACGGCAGAGCAATTTCGCAGGCCCCGCCGCGTTCGGCACGTCCCAACTGTAGGACCACATCTGCCAGCAAAACGGCTTCGCTTCGCCGACGAGTTTCGCTTCGATCCACGTCTTGCCGCCATCGAGACTCACTTCGACTTTACCGACCGCGGCTTCCCCCGCCCAGGCCGAGCCGCGAACGGTGTACGCCTTGCCCGCCGGGACGACTTCGCCGATGAGCGGGCGCGCGATCTGGGCTTTGGGCAACATCGCGGTGATCGGTACGAGTGACGCGAGGCCGCCATCGCGCCGTTCGTAAGTCGCATAATCGAACGTCTGCCAGAAGCCATCGTACGGCTTCTCGGTGACGATGATTCGCGACAGCCACTTGACCGACGCCATGCCGTACCAGCCGCCGATGACCGCACGCAACGGGAAGCCGTGGCTGGCGGAAAGTGCCTCGCCGTTCTGTTTGTACGCGAGTATCACTTCGGGTTTCTTCGCCTTCTCGATGGCAATGCTGCGATCGAACGCGATCGCACCCGGCGACGGATGATCGCCCGCAATCATGCCTTTATCGGCACCCACGAGAATCACTTCCACGGCGCTCGCTTTGGCTTTCGCTTTCTCCAGTATGGCAGCAAGTGGCACGCCGGTCCACTCGGCATTTCCCACGGCCCCGAATTGCCACTGAAGCCCGCGCGACGCCGGAACGAGAAACACGCGGCCATTCCCCGCGCATTCGAGCGTCAGCGGCATCGTCACGCTCGGCATCGCCTGGATGTCTTCGAGCGTCAGTTCCAGCGGGTTCTCGACCGCTCCTTCGACCATCAGCCGGTAGCTCTTCGGGTCGACTTTCGGTACCGCAAAGTGACTGCGAATGAAAAACTGCTCGTTCGGTGTCACAACGCTGTTAAGGTCGCCGAACGCCGATTCCAAGTTCTGCGGCTCCGCCATTCGCACGGTCAACCCCGGCGCTCGCGGCGCATCCTGGGCCACCACCCGCGTGGCCAACGCCGCCAGCGCCGTCGCTTTGATCGCATCGCGTCGATTCATAATTTCCCCCGAAAGCCCACGGACAAAAGCCCACGGACGATCGTCCGTGGGCTTTTTACTCAATTAAAACCCTAACCCCTTCACTTTCGTTTTAATGCGAATCAGCTTGTCGTTGGCGGTGATGTACAGCGTGCTGCCGTCGTCGCCGAAGCCGCAGTTCGCGGTCTTGTCGTTGGTGATGATGCTGCCGAGGTGCTTGCCCATCGCGTCGAAGACGAACACGCCGTTCGGCCCCGTTGCCCAGATATTCCCTTGCTGATCGACCTTGAGGCCATCGGGCAAGCCGGGCTTCTTGGCCTTCACCATGTCTGTGGAGTCGAAGAATTGTTTGCCTTCGCCGAGCGTGCCGTCTTCCTTCACGGGGAAGCTCATCCAGTTCGCGATTTCCGGATCCGAGTTCGCGACGTACAGCGTTTTGTTGTCGGGCGACAAGCCGATGCCGTTCGGCCGCGACATGACTTTCGTCATCAGCGTCAGTTCGCCGGTCGGTTTCAGGCGATAGACGCCCTGGAAGTCGAGTTCCTTCTTCGGGTCTTTCATCTGGCCGGGCAGGCCGTACGGTGGGTCGGTGAAGTACAAATCGCCGTTGGTGTGGTACACCAGATCGTTCGGGCTATTGAGGCGTTTGCCTTCAAACTTGTCCGCGAGCGTGACGAACTTGCCATCGACGAGTTTGGACACGCGACGGTCGCCGTGCTGGCAGAGCACGAGGTGCCCGTCCTTGTGGAACGCCAGCCCGTTCGATCCCGGTTCGGTCCCCGTGAACGGTTCGCTGCCGGTGTAACCGCTCGGCTTCAGAAACTCTTTGAGGCCTTCTTTTTCAGACCATTTGTAGATCATGTTGTTCGGGATATCGCAGAACAGCACCTGCGCGTGCTTCTTGTCCCAGACCGGCCCTTCGGACCATTTGAACCCGCCCGCGAGTTCCTCGACCTTGGCATCGGGGGCGATGAGCGCATCGAACTTCGGGTCTTTGCGTTCGATGGACCGTACCGGGGCAGCCGGTTTTTCTTCGGCCCGAATCGCAGGGAAAACGACCAGGGGAACGAGGCAGAGGGTGGCAAACCAGCGAGACATGAGGAAGGCTCCGTGGGCCGCGGGCAAGGGTGGGAATCGCAAAACGCAATCGCCCCAGCGGCGTAACGACAATGGTAACATCCGAAGCCGCCGGGACAAGCGAAATCGAGCAGAACGCATCGACTCCTGAATTTCTCTGAGAATCCCGCTATCCTACGGTGCCCTCGATTGTTAGGATTGCTCCACTCCCTCCCGTCCGCGAACTCGTTCTCGTTGAGGTTGCTTCATGCGCGAAGAATACAAAGTGATGGCCTTTGCCTGGATTTTCGTCAGTATTTGGGTGGCGTTCGTGATTTTTAAGAATCGAAAAGTGCATCCAAAAGTGCTGTTTTTTCTCTTCATGACCGAATTCTGGGAACGGTTCAGTTACTACGGAATGCGCGCGTTATTGGTACTGTATCTGACTTCTACGGCACTCAAAGGCGGTTTCGGTATCGATGAAAAGCCGGCGTACGGCATCTATGCGGCGTATGGGGCGTTGGTATACCTCACGCCGTTACTCGGCGGTTACTTGGCGGATCGCATCCTCGGCTTCCGTAAGGCGATTATCTGGGGTGCAATTCTCATGGCGGCTGGCCAATTCACGCTATCGACCAGTACGGGCAGTACGAACACTCTGTACGCGGGTCTCGCGCTTCTCGTAATCGGGAATGGCTTCTTCAAGCCGAATATCTCCAGCCTGATCGGTCGCTTTTACGAACAAGGCGATTTGCGACGCGATAGCGCGTTCACGATCTTTTACATGGGCATTAACATGGGTGCGTTCCTTACGCCGTTAACTTGCGGTACGATCGGCGAACTCGAAGGCTGGAACTACGGATTCCTATGTGCGGGCATCGGTATGGTCGTCGGCTTGTTGATATTCCTATACACGATCAAACTGGGGCTACTCGAAGGCCATGCGGAACCGGCTGTGAACTCCATCCAGAAGATCGCCGGCGCACCCGCTCCAATCGTGGTTTACCTCGGCACATTTCTGTTAATACCGATCGCCGCCTTGTTGATCTATCAAAACGACATCATGGATTTGCTACTCGGTGTCGTTGGTATCTCCGCGATTAGCTACATGCTGTATTTGTCGTATCAGTATCCCGTAGCAGAACGTCAACGAATCTGGGTGATCGTGGTACTGCTCATTTTTACTGCCATATTCTGGACGTTTTTTGAACTGGCCGGCAGTGCACTCAGTCTCTTCACCGAACGAAATATCGAGAGAACTATACTCGGTATGGAATTCAAAACGAGTAATTTTCAGTCCATCAATGCGTTGTTTGTTGTGATGTTTGCGCCCGTCTTTTTGCTGATGTGGTATCAGTTGGCGAAAATCGGCCGGGAACCTTCTGCACCAGTAAAATTCGCCATCGGCTTGTTGCTGTTAGGTGCGGGATTCCTGGTGTTGAACCTCGGCAAAGGTGCAGCGGTTGCTGGTGTCATGCCTGCGGCGTTCTTGATCTCGCTTTACCTACTTCATACTTTCGGCGAGTTGGCATTGTCGCCCGTGGGCCTGTCGCTCGTCACGAAACTGGCACCCGCGAAAATCGTCGGCTTCATGATGGGATTCTGGTTCCTCTCATCGGCCATCGCTCACCAGGCTGGCAAGTGGATCGCAAGCGAAACGGTCGCAGACAAAGATGCCACGCCGATGCAGACTCTCGACTTGGCGTTGGGAGTCTTCAACAACGTCGGGTTCTTCGCATTAGGTTCGGGAGTGCTTCTCCTCGCACTCTCGCCGATCATCAAAAAGTGGATGCACGGCATCAAGTAAATATCTAGCCCACCGCCATCGCCACGGGCTACCCATCGCCCGTGGCTTCGTTCTGCACGCACTCATTTCTGGATCGCCCATGCAAACGCAGTTGAAGCTTCAACTTTCGGCATTCATGTTCCTTCAGTATTTCATCTGGGGTCGTGGTATGCGAGTATGGGCGCGTACCTGAGCGAGCTCAAATTCGATGGCCAGGAGATCGGGGCCGCGTACGGCGCACTTGCGATTGGCTCGATGATTTCGCCGTTCTTCGTCGGCCTGATTGCGGATCGCTACTTCGCTTCGGAAAAGATCCTCGGCGTGCTCGGCCTCTTCGGCGGCGCGATCATTTGCCTCATCCCGCAGGCCCAAACTTTCGGCAGCTTCTACCCGTTGCTCATCTTGTACTGTATCAGTTTCGCACCGACGCTCGCACTCGGCAACTCGTTGTCGTTGCATCACTTGCGCGATGCGAAGAAGGACTTTCCGCGCGTCAAAATCCTCTCCGCAGTCGGTTGGATTGCGGGCGGCGTGACCGTCAGCCTGCTCCACGCGGAGAAGACCGCCGACCAGTTTTACCTTGCGGGCGGCATCTCGATTCTGTTCGGCTTGTTCTCGTTCACGTTGCCGCACACGCCGCCGAAGAAGGTGGGCAAGGATGTCTCCATCGGCGAGATTCTCGGCCTCGATGCGCTGGCCTTACTGCAAAAACGATCGTTTGCCGTCTTCATCGGATGCATGTTTCTGATCTGTATTCCTCTGTACTTTTACTTCGTGAATATGTCTGTATTCCTCGGTGAGTTAAAGTGGCCGCAGTATGCCGCGCGTATGACACTCGGTCAGGTGTCGGACGTCGTCTTCCTGTTCTTGTTGCCGATCATGCTCCATCGTTTCGGCTATAAATGGACGATTACCATCGGCATTCTGGCGTGGGTGTTGCGATATTTTCTGCTCGCGGGAAGTATCAGTGCCGATGTCGAACCGCAAACGGTGATGATCTTTGCCGCGATTCTCGTCCACGGCGTTTGCTACGATTTCCTGTTCATCGCCGGTCAACTGTACGTGAACGACGAATCGACCGAGCGGATGCGCGGGGCGGCGCAAGGCTTCATCGCGTTCATCCTCTGGGGCGTTGGTGCGTTCGTCGGAACGATGCTCGCCGGTGCGGTGATGGCCTCGCACACGCTCGCAACGCCCATCGGCGACATCAAACACGACTGGGCCGGCATCTGGATGCAACCCGCTATCGGCGCACTCGCCGTCCTCGGCGTGTTCCTGCTATTCTTCCGCGAGCCGAGCAAAGTGGAATCGACGGATCGCATTCGTGGGTGAAGCCGGAACACCATATCTGGGTGTGCGAATGCGGAACATATTCCCTGGTGCTCGGACGCGACCCACTGCAAATTGCGACGGTCGGTCTGCGCGTCGAATTTCCCGAATTGCGATTGGCCATCGCCGGGATTCCGGCCACAATGTCTGTGCGACATCCCGCCGCTGGAGCCTGACGTATGACTGCCATTCACCATGCCGACGAACCGCTGTCGAACCTCAATCGCGACCGCATCGCGAAGACCGAACCGCGGAGTTTGCGGACGTATACGCCTACGCAGGCAGTGCTTTTGAAGAGTGCGGGGGTGTTTCACTGGACGGCGGACGGGCGGCGACTGTACGATTTTACGTCGGGCGTGCTGGTGGCGAACCTCGGGCACAACCCGACGCGGTGGACGCAACGATTCTTCGATTACATGGGTTGGCCGTCGCAGTTACCGCATGAGGACGAGTATTTCCCGGCGGTGCCGATGACGGCGTACAACGCGATCACGCCGATCGAAGGCGAAGCGAGCCGTCGGTTGTTGAAGGCGTTACAGCGTTGCCCCGGCGGCGCGAAAATGGAAACCGTGATGTGGGCGGCATCGGGTTCCGAAGCGATTCAGAAAGCGCTCTGGGCATCGATGGGCCGCGACAAAGCGCGACCGATGATCCTCGCGACACGCTACGGATTCCACGGCAAGAAGGGGCTTTCGTGCGCCATCACCGGTTCGGAAAATGATGCCGAGCGCGACCCGCGCGTGCGCTTCATCCCGTTCCCGATGCACGAATGCCGCGACGTGTCGATGCGGAACGATGCCTTCAACCCGGCACCGTACCTCGAAGATTTACACGCACAGTGGAACGAGCACGGGGCGAAAATCGGCACGCTGATTACCGAGCCGTACCTCGGTGGCGGTGGGTCGTATCACCCGCCGGCGGCATACTTACAACTCCTCGATCGCTTCTGCAAAGAGCACGACATCGTGTTCATTCTCGATGAAGTGCAAGCGAACTTCGGACGGACGGGCAAACTGTTCGCGTTTGAAACGTACGGCATCGAGCCGGACATCGTCGTTCTCGGCAAGGGCCTCGGCAACGGCATTCCCGTGGCGGCGGCGGTCGGCCGGGCGGACATTTTCGGGGCGATGGGCTACGGCGATGCATCCGACACGTGGAGCGCCAACCCGCTGAACGCGGCGGCGGTGCTGGCGACGCTCGACGAATTCGAGTGCCGCGATGTGATTGGCAACATGAAAGCGCCGTCGAAGATCATCGAAGCGGGCCTGGTTTCGTTGAAATGTCACCCGTTCGTGGCGGCCGTTCGTGGCGAAAACGGTGGCATGGTCTGGGGTATTGAGTTTCAGGAGTACGCGGGCAAGACCGCGAACGAGTGGGCGAATGCCTTCGTGCTGGCGTGCTATCGGGCCGATGGCGGCGACGGCATCCACATCCTTGGACCGCTGGCACAGAAGGTCATTCGCATTTCGCCGCCACTGACGATCACCGTCGATGAAGCCACGAACGCGATGGCCATTTTGTCGCGCACCGCCGCGAACATGAACGGCACGATCGCGGCCACGCCGATGCGAAATGCAACGGATGCCAGCCGCCAACCGAAGCCACTACCCGCATGAGTACCGCGACCGAACCGCTCCTCGAACTCATCGCCGATTCGCTGACGCTGATGAACCGGTCGTTCACGCGGGTGGACGATTTGCGTTCGTATGCGTGCGAGTTCTATCATCAATTTCGCAAAATGTGGGATCGCGGTATCCCCGTCGGCATGGGCCTCGGGCACATCACGATGAAGCCACTCGAAGCGAGTGACCGCCCCGCATTCCTCATCGAGCGGCTCTCCGAAAAGGGACAGCCCTCCCGAATGCTGGCCACGGTGGAGTTCCTGACCGCGAAACAAACGCCGATGCTGCCGACGATTGCGTGCGAATACGAGATCGCTATCATCGTAGGCGCAACTGACACAATACCGTTATCATCTTCGATCACGATCGTTTTCAACATCGACCTATGGACCGCCAAGATGAAGGATGAAAGCTGAAGGATGAAGGATGTCGTGTCAGAAAAGATTTGTCGCTAACCCCAAAGATTGGAAATGGAACCGATGATTCCCACGCTGTTGCTTTCGGTCATGCTTACACCGGCTGCGGATGTCGCGCCCGAAGACGCGAAACTCGCGACGATGTTTCGCGCGTATCTCGACGAGGAATTTCGCCGGCACCCGATGTTCGCCACGCAACAGGGGTTGCACGATTACGACGACCGCCTCGACGATCTCTCGCCCGAAGCCCGCAAGGCCGACGATGCGAAAGCGACGCAAACACTCGCCGACCTCGGCACGAAAATCGACCCGAAGAAGTTATCGCGTGCCGCGCAGATCGACCTCGAAATCTGGCTGCATTCGCTGAAATATCAACTCTGGCAGTCGGAGCACGAACCGCGATTCGAGACCGATCCGCGCATCTACGGCGAGTACATTTCGGACAGCGTGTTCATGCTGTTCTCGCAATCGACGCTGCCGAAAGCGCGGAACGTCGCCAACGCGGCGAAGCGGATCGCATACGTGCCGAAGATCGTCGCGGCGGCGAAGCAATCGCTGAAGAACCCGCCGCGAATCCTCACCGAAATCGCGATCAAACGCACGGCAGGGGCGATTGCCTTTTACGAGAAAGAGATCTTCGCACAAAGCGGAGAAACGCCCGCAACGAGCGAACTGACAACCCCCTGTCGCGAAGCGGTACGGTCGCTGACCGAGTATCGGAAGTTCCTCGAAACCGAATTGCTCCCGCGATCGAACGGCGAGTGGCGATTGGGCAAAGCGCTGTTCGCGAAGAAGCTCGAACTCGAACTGAACGCGGGGCAGACGGCGGACGATGTGATCCGCGAAGCCGAGGTGGAGGCCGAGCGCGTCGAGCGGGAAATGTATGCGGTGGCGAAGCAGCTTTGGCACAAGACGCACCCGGCACTACCGGTGCCAGCGGACGACGTGGCCGGGCGTCGGCAGACGATCCGTATGGTGCTCGAAGAACTTAGTGCGAACCGCAGCACGCCGGAGACGTTCGTCGGCGATGCCCGCAAGTCCGTGGAGTCGATTCGCACGTTCATCCGCAAGAAGCAGATACTGACGCTGCCCGATCCGGATCGTTGCGAGATCATCGAGATGCCGGAGTTCCAGCGTGGCTTCTCAGCGGCGTATCTGAACCCCGCGCCGACGTTCGACCCGAAGGCCAGCAGCCTCTACGCGGTGGCCCCGCCGCCAGCCGATTGGTCTGCCGCACGGCAAACGACGTTCTTCAAAGAATACAATCGCTCGATGCTACAAATCCTGACGATCCACGAAGCCTACCCAGGGCACTACGTGCAACTCGAGTACGGCAACCGACACCCGTCGCTGATTCGCAAAGTGCTGTATTCCGGGGTGTTTGCCGAGGGTTGGGCCGTCTACACCGAGCAGATGATGCTCGACGAAGGCTACGGTGACGGCGACCTGTCACTGCGGTTACACCAACTGAAATTTTACATTCGCGCCGTGCTGAATGCGATTCTCGATAACAAGATGCACAGCACGAACATGACCGACGACGAGGCATTGCGATTGCTCGTCGATCGCGGTTTCCAGACCGAAGCGGAGGCCGTGGGCAAGATCCAGCGCGCGAAGCAAAGCTCCTGCCAACTCTCGACGTACTTCGTCGGTCGCACCGCGTTCTACCGGCTAAGGCAGAGCGTGCAACGAAACCGCGGCGACGCATTCAACCTTGGGAAATATCACGAAGACACGCTCAGCCACGGCACACTACCCGTGAAGTACCTCGCCGAGTTGGTGAAGTGATTGCGAAGCGAATCATTATGATCGCTGGTCCTAACGGCGCGGGAAAAACGACGTTCGCTCGCTCGTTTCTACCCGCCGAGGCGAGTTGCCTGCGATTTATCAATGCCGATCTCATCGCGGCAGGGCTGTCGCCGTTCGCGCCGGAGTTGGCCGCAACGACTGCCGCACGAATCATGCTGAAAGAGTTGGCGGAGTGCAGCCATCGTGGCGAGAGTTTCGGCCTTGAGACAACGCTCGCCACGCGATCGTACATCCCGCGAATTCGCGATTGGAAGACTCGCGGTTACCGCATCAGTCTCGTTTTTCTCAGCTTGACATCGGTAGAACTCGCGCTGTCCCGAGTGGCATTACGCATCAGTCAGGGCGGCCACGGGATACCGAACGACACCGTCCGACGACGATACGATTTGGGTTTGAAATACTTTCACGAGATCTATCGCGGTATCGTTCACGAGTGGTATTACTTCGACAACAGCAGCGAGAAGCCCATACTGCTAGACGTAGGGAGAAACGATGACTGAAGAGGAGTTGGCCCGTTCGGGTAGCCCGTTGATGTACGGTGCCTATGTTGCGTTGCGGCGTGCGGCGTTGATGGCGCGCGAGACGGCACGGCAAACGGGGACTGCGATCGTCATCGAGCAAGATGGCAAACTTCGCTGGTTATCTGGCGAGGAATTGAACGCCGTCGAGCCGTTGGTAATCGAGGTGAGCGATGCCCGTTCGGATGTTCCACTCCGCTAAAATTCCGCACAATCGGCAGAACCATCAAATCCGCTAAGGTTTTCCCCGTCCGATGCCGATGAAGAGGGTGGTCCGCTATCCGCACCGGCTGAGCCGAGGCAGGGGTCGAATGACAATCGCACGCTTATTACTCGGTGCCATCGCTTTGGGTTGTTCGTGGAAGTCTGCCACCGCGCAGACGCAACAATGGCCCGATTCGCCGGTCACGCCCGCAAAGGCCACGGCAGAGAACTTTCTCCCGCCGATCCCGAGTGCGGGCGATCCGACGGCGACTTCCGTACTCACGGCACCACCGGGGGCACCGTCGGTTCACCCGGCGGGCACGGTCACAAGCCCGTGGCGTGGCGGTTCTTCGGGCGGCCCCTGTTGCGGCCCGACGGGTGGAAATGGCCCCGTCACCTACGAACTTTACACGCTGACGGGGCCTTCGCTGGCCATCAGCGGGAGCGAACTCAGCGGGAGACTCAAAAGCGGCTGGACGGTCGGGACCGGCGTTCGCACGTTGCTGTTCAACCAACCGGGCGACGCCGCCTGGGTGCTCGATCTCGGTGTCGGTTTTACTTACAATCGCGGGCGAAGTTCAAAGATCCCCATCGATGTCCTGACGCCGCGCGTGGAACGGGTTCCGAATCCCGACCCAAATGCGCAACCCGTGTTCCGGCCTTTGTCCGATGGCATCGGGCAATACAGTGTTCGTGGGCTGAGCCGCACTAACTTCAACTTCTCGATCGGTCGCGATTGGTTTCTGCGATCGCCGGGGCTGGTCGGTTCGGAAGTCGGCCCGAACTGGCGAGTCGGCGGTGATGTGGGCGGCCGATACGGTACGTCGCACGTCGACCTCGTGCCGATCGGTGACCCCACCAACTACTTGCGTAAACACAGCGTCACGCAGAGTGTCTTCACGGCATTGCACACGAACTACGAAGTCCCCGTGCGGTCGTTCATCTTTTTCACCGGCGTGCGAACCGAAGTCGATTACACCTTCACGAACGTCGTACCCCCCAAGGGCGGCGACATCCTGAGCCTGAACATCTACCTGACGGCCGGCGTGCGGTATTGATGCCGGACGCGCACCCATGGTGCGACGAAGACGTCGAACCATGGGCTTGGGGGATGGAGTTTTTAGTGAGACGCTTCCCACGACTTCAATTGTTCGACTTTCGATTCGGATATACTTCACACGGTCGGAAATGACACGTCACCGGTCTGACAAACCATTCTTGTTAGCCCGACGCGCTAGCGAGGAATTACTGTCGTTTCTGCGATGTCGTGCCTTCTCGCGGGTTCCCCTCGCTTACGCGTCGGGCTAACAAAAACGTATCGAATCACCCCGCCCGAAGTATAATATGCGTTCGAGTTCTTCCGGGAACGTCGAGTCTTCATTCGATTTATGCAACTCGTCGTACCACGCGATCCAGGCCGCAATGGCTTCGGGGCTGTCGCCGGTGATGTCGATTTCGTCGGTCGGTTCGGGTTGCGTCACCGTGACGGCGGTGCCGTCGGCCCAATCGGGGATCGGCCCGACGAGTTCGACGCGACCGTTGCGGAAAATGCCTGCGATCGCGGTCATGCGTAGCCCTCCGGTCGATTGGATCCGCCGCATACTCGACTACGCGCGGGTGCCGAAGTAGGCGGAGACGATTGCCAGTTCGACGCATTGCCAGTAGTGGATGAAATCGACTGGCGAACTTTC
The DNA here is from genome assembly GCA_043785305.1 of Limnoglobus sp. Classification (GTDB taxonomy): domain Bacteria; phylum Planctomycetota; class Planctomycetia; order Gemmatales; family Gemmataceae; genus Limnoglobus. The sequence goes on from JAYVXI010000291.1 coordinate 19,000, forward strand.
GGAACTCGACACCGACAGGAAGATGACGATCTCGACGACCAACATGAGCATACCGACCACGGACAGCCAGGCGCGAAGCGTTTGAAAGATGTGATTGTTTCGGCCGAGGATGAACCGCATCAGCAACCCGAGGCCGAAGGCGATGCCCGTCGTACCCAGGAACGGGATCCACCATTCTTTGACTTCGGCTAAGTCAGGGGTCAACCGCTGTTGAAGTAAGCCAACGTCTTTGTACCACGCATACACGATGACCAACGCACTACCGCCGACGAAGATGACGCGGAACAGCCAAGGTAGGAATGGTGCCGTTTCGCGGTCGTTGATGGTCGGGTGACTCGCAAATGCCATGAGCACCATGCCGAGTAAGAAGAAGTGCGCGAGCACGACTTTCATGGGGTGCTCGCCGGGCCACAGCAAGGTAATCCAGAAGAACGCACAGATGATCAGCGAAAACAGTCCGCGAACGGTGCCGAGCGGCAGCCCGAACGGATGGTACACCGTCGTATCGACAATCGGCTGAATCGGAGCCGGTGTAACGTTCGTCGTGATTTCCATGGCCAATACTCCCGTACGTGACGTCGAGAGCGAGAAATCCCGCCCCTCCGTCATTCTATTCGCTGGAGGGGTTGGGAATCTTGAGAACGGAACTTCGCCGAGCGGATGGAGACCTCCCTGTTCTCTCGTTTGTAAACGGGTTTACCCCACGAATATGCCATCGCCGAAGCCTGCGTCGAAGTCGAATGCCGCCGGCGGTGTGCCCGATGCGGTGATGTTCGCACCCAGGTAACCGGTGATTCGCGAACCCGCTCCGACGACGAGGTCGGCTTTCGTGTCGCCGTCGAGGTTCTTCACGGCCACGCGAATGCCACCGCGACTGTTGACGTCGCCGCCGAAGAAGTTCGCGAGCGTAACGTATTGATTGGAAAGTAAACTCTTGCCGTCGATGGCGAGTACGCGCGGACCACCGCCAGGGCCACCCCCTGCGATGAGGTCCGCGAAACCATCGCCGTTGATGTCGCCCGCCGTGACGAAGATGCCGTTGCGTAAGGCTTGCTCGAAGGGGAAGAAGTCGCCGAAAATCTTCTGCGGGGTGCCACTACTCAGCGACTTGCCATCGAAACCGGCCACGCGCGGCCCACCGCCGAAGCCTGCGACCACAATGAGGTCGGCGACACCGTCACCGGTCATATCTGCGATGGTCGTACGCGCGCCACCGCGGAAATTCGGATCGTCGATACCGAAGAAACTGGTGAGCTTCGGGAACCCCGCCGCCCCACTGTAAATGTCCACGCGCGGCCCGCCGCCCTCATCGGGCGTGATGGCAAGGTCTGGAATACCATCGCCAGTCACATCGCCCGCCGAGATGTAAACGCCGCCGGTAAACGAGGCTTCAAACGGAGCAACGGAGAAGAGCACGGCCTGGGTCACGCCATCGTAAATGCGAACCTGCGTGGCACTGCCCGGCCCCGTGCCGACGATGAGATCGGCGATGCCATCGCGGTTGACGTCGGCGGCCGCCGTGCGGATTTCCCCGTTGAAACCGGGGAATGGCGTCACGGTGAACCGCACCGATTTGTCGGGGTTGTACAACGTCGCCGTACTCGAACCGCCCGCGGCAAACTGCGGGTAGCCAACGAGGGCGGGCTTCACCGATCCGGGAGGTGGGGGTGGAGGAACGACGGGTGGATTCAGTGGAACGGTTGGCCCCGTTGGAACGGCGGCACCGGTCGGCGTTGGCAAGAATGGCGATCCGCCACTGGTCCCGAGTTCAAATGCGCCCGCATCGGGGGTGTCAATCCGCTTCTGTCCGCCGATGTCGGTCGTCAGCGTGCTGCCCGTTGCGATGTTGATCGCGGCCGAACCGGACCGTAGGCTGTAATCGAAGTTCGGCGACGATGGCGAGGTATACGCAGGGTCGCCGCTGATCGTGTTGTTGTTGTTCACAACGCCCCGCGTGTTGCTGTTGATGCCGCTACCGAGTGGTTCGACGCGAATTTCACCGGCCGCCGAACGGTTGCGAATCACGTTGGTGTTCAAGTTCAACGTCGTTCCGTTGAACAACGTGATGGCGGAACCGCCCGTATCGTGGCCGGTGACGGTGCTGTAACTCAGGTTCAGCGTGGTCGGGGTCAGTGTCCCGTCGTTCAGCAAGATGATCGCTTGGCCGAAGGTCAGATTCGGGCCGAAAAAGTTGTTGGCGATCGTCGTGTGCGTGATGTTCGCGTTCACGCCCTGAAGCCAAATCCCGGCTGCGGCCCCACCGGTGGCAATATTGCTCGGTTCGGCGAGTTGGGCGCGATTGTCGGCAATCACGCTATTCGTAACGGTGACCGTGCCCATGAAGCTGGCATCTTTGTTGATTCGCGTCGAGTAAAACCCGCCACCCGCCGCGCCGCCCGGATTTTTCGCTGTGCCGACCCGCGCGCCGCCGATCGATGCGTTCGAAATGAGTTTGACGCGGTCGAGCGTCAAGTCCGAACTGTCGGTCTGTATGCCACCGCCGCCCGCGTCGCCGAGGTAGCCAACGCCCCCTTGCGCGACGTTATTCTGCACGACCCCGCCGCGAAGTACGATCTTCGATTGCTCCGAGAACAGCGCCCCGCCGTAGGAATCCCCCGCTTCATTATCCGAACTGCCGCCCCGCGCGACGTTGTTGATCATGACGACGTTCGTGAAGTCGGCCACGCTATCGATCTGAATCGCCGCTGCACCGCCCAGGCCATCGGCTTTGAAGCCGAACGTCGCATCGCGACCGGTGCTACCGGCGTTGCCACTACCCGAAAGCGCCTGATTGCCGTCGAATCGCACGTTGGTTCCGGTCACCTTCGCATGATCGGTGTGAATTGCCCCGCCGGTGCCGATACCTCCTCGCTGATTTCCCGTGCCACCGATGGCCTGATTGTTGCGGAAGATGACGTTCGATAATCGCACGTCGTTCGCATAGCGGAGTTCCATCGCACCCCCCGCTGCGGACCCGCCATAGTTGAGCCGCGGATTGCTCGGCACACCGTTCCCGGCAACTGCCCGATTATTTTCGAATGTCACATCGGTGAAGGTGGTCGGCGTGAGGTTCGATCGTGCTCGCAGATCCGACATATCGATGAACACACCCCCACCGAATGCGTATATAGTTTCTTCGTTTCCACGAAGTGGAATCGGCGCGCCGAGACCGTTGCGGAAGGTGATGCCCTGCACGTTTGCGCCGGTCGGGTTGCCGAAGCCGATGATGAACATGCCGCGATACTGATTCTGCCCGTCGATGAACGTGGGGTTCGCGATGGGGTTCGCGGCCGCGAAGCCGTTCGTGGCCGTGTAGCCGCCGTAGATATTCACTTGTTTGTTGAAGATCGTGACGACGTTCGTGGTCCCCGATTGCTGGATGGGCAAAGTGTCTTGGCTGGCGTCGTACGTGTACGACCCGGCGGCCACGAGAATGCTATCGCCACCAATTGCTGCCACGTTCACCGCATGTTGGATCGTGCGAAACGGAGCCGATGCTGTCCCCAAGCCGCTGGCATCGTTCCCGTTCGGGGCGACGGCAAACACGGCGAGCAGATCGCGATCCTCCAGATACTCAGCAGACAACTTGGGGCGAGGCGTAGCCGGTGCATTTTCACGGCGTTTTTTGCGAAACAAACTCATCGTACATCACACCGTGAAGTAATGGGAACATTCATTCGAGGCGGGGTACTATAGCTAACTTTCGGACGCTGGGAATCGCAGTCTCGGAATGGAATGACGTGTATTTCAAGCGAGAAGCTCTCAATTCGGCACCGGCCTGAATACTCTTGCGACAGACGCTCGCTTTTCGTTGCCGACTACGTCATAATCAAAATTCTCACCTGCCTCCCCGGAGTTCTCGCCCATGCGTTGGTTCCTCGCACTCTGGCCACTGATGCTTGCCGTGTCGTTCGCGAATGGCCAACAGCATATCGCCCCGACCGATGCGTTGACGCCCGAAGAGGAGCGCAAGTCGTTCAAGGTACCCGATGGTTTTGAAGTGCAACTCGTGGCGAGCGAAGCACAGATTCAGAAGCCGATGCAGATCGCCTTCGATGCCAAAGGGCGACTCTGGGTGACGACGAGCCGCCACTACCCGTTCGCCGCCGAGAAAGGCAAAAGCACGGACAAGATTTTTATCCTCTCCGACTTCGGCAACGATGGCCAAGCGAAGACCGTCACCACCTTCGACGACAAGCTGAACATCCCGATTGGCATCTTGCCGTTGCCCGATGGCAAGAGTTGCATCGTGTCGAGCGTTGGCGAAATCCTCAAGCTCACCGACACCGATGGCGATGGCAAAGCCGATCTGCGCGAGGTGCTGTTTACGGGGTTCGGCACGCGCGACACGCACGGGATGACGAACTCGTTCACGCTGATGCCCGATGGCTGGGTGTATGCGTGCCACGGTTTCTCGAACGAATCCACGGTACGCGGCAAAGATGGCCACGAAGTGAAGATGCAGAGCGGCAACACGTTCCGCTTTCGCACGGATGGTTCGCGGATCGAAGTCTTCACGCGCGGGCAGGTCAACCCGTTCGGCATGACGGCGGACCCGTGGTTTAACCTTTACACGGCGGATTGTCACTCGAAGCCGATCACGCAACTCATCAAAGGCGCGTATTACGACAGCTTCGGCAAGCCGCACGATGGCCTCGGGTATGCCCCACACGTGACGCGGCACGATCACGGTAGCACGGCGTTGTGCGGCCTCGCGTGGTACGATGCCGACCACTTCCCCAAAGAATGGAACGGCTGCATGTTCCTCGGCAACGTCGTCACCAACCGCATCAACATCGACCGCATCGAATGGAAAGGCAGTACGCCGGTCGCCAAGGAACTGCCGGACTTCCTCGTGAGTTCGGACCCGTGGTTCCGCCCGACCGACATCAAGCTCGGCCCCGATGGCGCACTCTACGTCAGCGATTTTTACAACAAGATCATCGGCCACTACGAAGTCGATCTGAAGCACCCGCAACGCGACAAAGACAAAGCGAGAGTCTGGCGGATCGTCTACAAATCGCGACCGTTTCGCAATGAAATGAAGCCGATCGCGAAACCGCTCGGGATTGCCGACCGAGAATCCGCAATCAAAAATCTCAGCAATGCCTCGCCGCACACGGTACGAGACAGCGTCGCGTTTCTCGCCGATGCTCCTCACCCCGAAAACATCGCGCCGTTGCTCAAACTCATCCCGACGATTCCTGCGGAGGATGTGTCGCTACGGCACGCGGCACGCATCGCGCTGCGGAACGCACTGGCGGCCGATGAGTCGCAGGCGGAACTCGTTTGGCTGTTGAAAAAGCAGATTGGCTCGAAGGACGCCGGCGCGAAGGTTCTCGACGATGTGTTCCTCGGCGTGCCGTCGGCGTATGCGGCGTGGTGGCACTCCGAACGTGCAAAAGCGAACGCGCTCGACCCGGCCATCGCGACTCGTGCCGTCGAGCACGTCATGCGTTACGGTTGCGATTGTCACCGGCAAGTTGCATGGCAAGCCGCACTCGATTCGCCCGATGCCAACGTGAAGATCGCATTGCTGCAAGCGATGCAGCGAGGGATTCAGATTGCCGGTGTGAAGTTCGTGCCCGATCAGTCGGCGAAACTCCTGTTACAAATCCTGGCGGGGCTGGAATCGAGCGACGATCGCGTCGTCGTTCAGAGCCTGCAACTGGCAACGACGATCAACGCCGACACGACGAAAAACGCACTCGCATTACTGACCAATCCGGCGAGATCGGAAGCGCTGCGAATGGCCGCATTGGAGATGCTCGAAAAGGAACCGCTCGAGAAGATTTTGCCCGTTTATAGGCTGTACATCAACGATTCGACCGCACCATTCGCGTTACGTGAGAAGGCGGTGATGGGCTTGATTCGGTCGCAACTGCCGGAAGATCAGTTTCTGATAATCGGGCTGTTGAAGACCGCGCCGTATCGCCAGTGCGTCGCCATTGCCGAGAGTTTATCGCGAACGATCGTCGGTTCGCTTCGCCTTCTGGATGCGGTGAAAGCGGGTAACGCCTCCGCACGTTTGTTGCAAGAGAAATCCGTCCTCGAACGGCTCCAGGCGACGAACTCCGCGAATTGGGAAGCGACCGTCAAGGAACTGACGGCGGGGATACCGAGTGCCGATGCGCGGCTGGCGGGCATTATCAAAGAACGCGGCACCGGCTACAAGACCGCGAAGACCGACATCGCCGCTGGCAAGACGCTGTTCACAACCAACTGCGCGAATTGCCACCAACTCGGCGGGCAAGGCGCGAAGGTCGGACCGCAACTCGATGGCATCGGCAATCGCGGCATCGAGCGACTACTCGAAGACGTTCTCGACCCGAACCGCAACGTCGATCACGCCTTCCATACGACGATCCTCGACATGAAAGACGGTCGCACCTTAACGGGGCTACTCCGCGTCGAAGGCAAGGTGTTTATCATCGTCGATTCGCTTGCAAAAGAGGTGCGGGTGAGTATCGACGACGTCGAAAAGAAGCGGACCTCGCCGCAATCGCCGATGCCTGCCGACGTCAGCGAGAAGCTGAAACCGCAAGAGTTCTACCACCTGATGGCGTACCTGCTCGATCAACGCCCGAAGTAAATTCGTATCGTGTTTAGTATGTCCGTGTCCAGTTCACGAGGATCGCGTTATGTTCGCGCTCATGTGCCTCACCGTGCCGCTGGCGCTGATACCGTACGACGCCGAAGGCTTGCCGATGCCGATCGGCGTGACGGCACGCTACGGCAGCGTGCGCCATCTCATGCCGAGTGGCGAACATCCGTTGCGGTTTCTGCCGGGCGAAAAGACGGCGTTGAGCGCGAGGGCGAATGCATTATCCGTGTGGAATCTCGAAACGGGTCTGCGCACTCGCGAAGTGATCGAAGCCGATTGGGAATTCAAAAACTTCATGGTCAGCAAGGACGGCAGCAAAATCTTCGCCGTCGGTTTGGCAACGACCGGCTACGTGGAGAAACCAGCGGAGCCGATCGAGGGCCAACCGGTGAAGCTCGTGAAAACGCCGATCCAGCGGGTCGAACTCTATACATACAATTCCACAACACTGGAACGGATTGCCAAGAATGTACTGACAGAAACGAAGTCCGATTTCATTTGGCTTCACACCAACGGCAACCTCACCATTCCGGACGATACGACGAGGCAGAAAATCACGCTCGTAACGATCGAGCCGACATTGCAAATCGCGTCGATCGCGATCGACTATACATCGACGAGTTTCTTTTATCCCTCTTTTAACGAGAGCGGTTCGCGTCTGGCGTTCGCCAATCAAAAAGAGTTAGTCGTGTACGACACGGCGACGGCGAAGGAACTGGCACGCCACCCTTGCGATGCGTTTTACGTCGCCATGTCGAAGGACGGAAACAGCGTGTATGGTGTGGGGCGAAGACCGAGAGAGAACGGGAATAGTGATAATCCACTCGAATTATTCTCTTTCAATGTCGCGACCAAAAAGCAAAACTGGTCGCAATCGTTTCCGAATCGGATCTCATTTGCCTACGTCGCACTCAATCAGCCGCTCGAAGACATCGTTCCTGTTATGGGTGAAGGTCTTCAGAACCACGACATCACCTACTACAGCGCGCGGACGGGAAAACCGATTCCGCTCGAACCCGGCGAGACGTATGCTTGGCGAAAAGCCAGTATTTACGGCCAACGGAGTGCAGACCGCAAGCGAGTGATTTCCAGTGCTTATGGTGGGTTATCGATCTGGGACGTCGCTTCGCGCCAGCAGATCCTGCCGAAAAAACCGACCTTCAATATCACACAATATTGTCGCTTGGAGTTCCTCGATGGCGGCACCACTTTGGAGGTGGGTCCAAACGATCGCAACTCAATGGGCGGCCTGAAAACATGGGATGTCGCAACGGGCAAAGAACGACTGAGCATACCGCCGCATCGAATTTTTGAAGAGGGTGGGACGGCGATAGCAAATCCATATTCGGCGGATCGCGTTCTCAAAATGACCGCACGCGATCAGTCGTTCCGCGTCACGATGGTACCCGAGCATGCCGATCCGACCTTGGTCGGTCTCGGCATACCGGTACTGTCCGACCCCAAGACGGGACGCGAGATTTGTCGGCTCGCGGGTGGACCATCCGTGGGAAACGAACTTCAACTCACACGAAATGGGCGATACCTGATTTGCCATCGCAATCACACGAATACCTGGCGTTGGGACTTGAGACAGGTCGATCCACAGCCGGTTATCATCTGCACGCACACTGAAGGAGCAAATAGTGGTTACCATGTTCAGCAAATGGTGAACGTCAGCCCCGATCAAACTCTCGCGGCGATTATCCTCCGTGCCGAGGCGAGTAATCAGACGAGCGAGCCGTTGAAGTACGATGTCGGCGTGTATTGCCTCGACGCGGTGCGGAACCTTCGTCGATTCAAAGGTGAAGGAAGTCTCACAAAAATAACCTGGTCTGCGAATGGGCGATACCTCGGCTTGACGACGGACAAAGGCATCTACGTCTACGATCTCGAAAGCGATTCGCGCATCTGTTCGATAGAGAACACCTATATCGGTTCCATTAACGACGATGGCCGAATGATAGGCTATGCGAATGCCAAAAAACTAACGTTTACCGACACACTGACGGGCCGCGTTCGCCATACGGTTACACTTTCCGGTGATAGTACTTCGGTGGCGTTTGCGCCGGATCGGCGCTCGGTGGCATATGTAGCGCACGATAACACCGTACACATTATGCCGCTGTTTCCGCTCTCGAAACACGTGCCGGTGACGAGGAGCGAAATGGATGCGGCATTCCCCGACCTCGCCTCGAGCGATGCTAAGAAGGCATTTCTCGCCGTGCGTCTGTTTGCTTCGGACGCGAAACTCTCGGTGCCATATTTGCGCGAAAAGATCCCGCCGACGCAACTCCCCGCAGACATTGCCGCTACGATTGCGAAGCTCGATTCGCCGCAATTTACCGAACGCGATGCCGCCACCAAACGCCTCACCGAACTCGGCTCCGCCGCGTCCAAACCACTCAAAGACGAACTGAAAACGAGCGATTCGGTGGAAGTCCGCACGCGAATCGAGCAGATACTCGCCACCCACCATACGACTTCGCCAGACGATCTTCGCGCGCATCGCGCGCA
>JAYVXI010000292.1:0-3071 GCA_043785305.1 Limnoglobus sp.
TGCGTCTTCGCGCACGTAGACGCTTTGAATCCACCAGAACCAACCGTTCCGCCAGTCGCTCCATTCGGTGGTAATCAGCGTCTGCCCGACGACTTCGCCATTGCGCTCGGCAACGGTGTAGAAGCCCTTCGCCGCATCGCGCAGCACCGCATCGACGCCGGGAGTGATCAGAGTCAGGTCGAGTTCGAGCCGTTCGGATTCCCACGCGAGTCGTCGATTGAATTCGACGATGGTGGGCGCATCGGCGAGCGTGGCGCGACGAAGTGTGAGAGTCATCGTTGCCTCAGAAGGGGAGTGTGGTACAACGGTATCATCGGTAGACGACCCGTATTCGGCAGTAAGGGAACCGCATGGACCTGCGCGATTTTATCCGCGACATTCCGGACTTTCCGAAGCCGAACGTCCAGTTCAAGGATATTACCCCGCTATTGGCGGACCCCACCGCGTTCCAACATTCGATCGATCTGCTGTCGATCCAGTTTGCCGGCCAGAAGATCGACGCCATCGCTGCCGCCGAGGCACGCGGGTTCTTGTTCGCGGCCCCACTCGCACTGAAACTGCACTTGCCGCTGGTGCCACTCCGCAAGCCCGGCAAGTTGCCGTACCGTACTTATAGTTTGAAGTACGACCTCGAGTACGGCCAAGCCGAACTGCATATGCACGTCGATGGCATCAAGCCCGGCCAGCGGGTTCTGCTGGTCGATGACGTACTCGCCACGGGCGGGACGATGGCCGCCGGGGCGAAGCTGATCGAGCAAGCAGGCGGCACGGTGTTCGGCTGCGCGTTCCTCGTCGAACTCAGCTTCCTCAACGGCCGCGCGAAACTCGCAGGCTACGATGCGTTTAGCGTTTTGACGTACTGACTCACACTCACAATAATGGTGCGACATGGCGAATTACGACGACGATTACAACGACGATCAACCGCGGCGCAGTAGCGTCGTCGAACGTGCCAAGGCAAAAGTACATTTGCCCGCGATCTTGCTGATCATCGTGGGGGTGATTTCGCTATGTTCCGTAGGTTACGGCGCGGCAACTTACGGTCAGTTCGACGAAAATCTCAGGATGCAAATTCAGACCGTTGAGAACAACCCCCAACTGCCCGCAGACCAGAAGAAGATGCAAATCGACTTGATGAAGCAAATCGGGGAAACGATCAAGCCTTTGCTGATGCCGGTGTACGTCATCGCTGGGCTCGTAGCAATACTGACAATTTTCGGCGGCATCAAGTTCATGAGTCTCGGCGGGAAGGGGCTCGTGATCGCTGGGTCGATCCTGTCGATGATCCCGATTACCAGTGGCTGTTGTTGCGTGGGTCTGCCCGTCGGTATTTGGGTGTTGATCGCGCTAAATAACCAGACGGTACGCGATGGCTACGCCGCCTTGGCGCGCCGGGCGAACAGCCGCTACGAAGAGTAGTTTCCTCATTGGTGATGACTCATGTTGGACTTCGATAAAGCGGGCGGTTTGGTGTCGGCGATTGCCCAGGATGCGGTCACGGGCGAAGTGCTGATGATCGCCTGGATGAACCGCGAAGCGTTCGAGGAAACGGTGCGTACGAAGCGCGCCGTTTACTTCAGCCGCAGCAGGAATCGCCTGTGGCGCAAGGGCGAAGAGAGCGGCAACGTGCAGGAAGTACAACGCATTTTCATCGACTGCGATGCCGACGCCGTGCTGTTGAAGGTACACCAAATCGGTGGGGCCGCGTGCCACGAAGGCTACCCGAGTTGCTTCTTTCGCGAACTTTCCGATGGCGAACTGACCGTCGTCGGCGATCGCGTATTCGACCCCAAAACTGTCTACAAAAAGTAACCGGAGTGTATCGATGGCCGTTTCCTGGCGTGGCGTTTACCCCGCAGTCTGTACGCAGTTCCATAGCGATCAATCGCTGAACATCCCCGGCACGCTCGCGCACATCGACGCGATGCTGGCGGCGGGGATTCACGGCCTCATCATGATGGGCAGTGTCGGTGAGAACACGACGCTCGAACCCGCCGAGAAAACGGCACTATTGAAGGCGACCGTCGAACACATCGCGAAGCGCGTCCCGGTACTCACGGGCGTGGCCGAGTACACGACGGCGGGTTCGTGCCGTTGGGCGGCGGAAGCCGCGAAACTCGGGGCCGATGGCTTGATGGTGCTGCCCCCGATGGTCTACAAGACGGATCGCCGCGAGACAATTGCGCACTTCCGCAGCGTAGCCGGTGCGTCCGATTTGCCGATCATGATCTACAACAATCCGCCCGCCTACAAGACCGACGTGACGCCGGAAATGTTCGTCGAGATGGCCGACGAGCCGAAGTTCGCGAGCATCAAGGAAAGCAGCGACAACCCGCGCCGCATCACGGACATTATCAACCTGCTCGGCGACCACTACGTGCTGTTCGCCGGCGTCGACGATCTGTTTCTCGAATGCGTGATGCTCGGTGCGGTCGGCTGGATTTCCGGTCTGGTGAACGCATTCCCTGCGGAAAACCGACTGATTTGGGATCTGGTGATGGCCGGAAACTGGACCGAAGCCCGCAAGATCTATCGCTGGTACACGCCGCTCTTGCACCTCGATACGCACATCAAACTCGTGCAGTACATCAAGCTCGCCTGTGCCGAGTGCGGCTACGGCACCGAACTCACCCGCGCCCCGCGACTACCGCTCGTCGGCAGCGAACGCGAAGAGGTTTTACAGATTATCCGCACCTCGATCGCAACGCGACCGAAGGTCAGCAATCGATGAGACCCTGTTTGCTAATACTTCTCGCAGCTGGAAATGACACGTTACCAGTCTCACAATGCATTCCCGTTAGCCCGACGCGTTAGAGAGGGATTGTCGTGTCTGCGATCGCGTGCCTTTTCGCGGGTTCCCCTCGCTGGCGCGTTTTGAAGTTGCGCTGTTTTGAAATGCAGTCGTTTCACGCACAAACATGCGCCCGGCGAGCGGCATTGCGTAAGCATGCCGTGGTAGCCGCAGAGGGTTCACACGGCACGCTCACGCTGTGCCGCTCGCCGGATTTTCGAGAATGAACATTGTCAAAGCGAGACTTACCGAGCCGATTCCCCGCAAGGGGTCGGGTAAA
>JAYVXI010000293.1:0-9954 GCA_043785305.1 Limnoglobus sp.
ACGCGATGGTGACAGAACGATGACAACCGAAATCACGCGGGGAAGAAAGGAGTGCTCGGCGACCGTTTTTTGGTCTTGCAAACGGGGTCCACTTTAGCCCCTGGACAAGGAGGGACGGGTCAAGATCCTTGAAGGTGGTAACGTGGACGCATTCGACGCCGCTACCGGCAAGGCGGCGCCGCTGGAGGCGGTCGCGTTCGACAAGCTGCCCCAGGCGGTGAGCAAGGCGATCCGCACCCTCGTTAAGGAACCCATCTACAAGAACAAGCCCAAGTACTGCCTGGTCCTGTTCGGGATGACGGGCAGGACCCGCCTGTGGCTCGTGCAGGACGGCGACACGCTCTACGTGGACAAAAACGACAACCGCGACCTGACCGACCCAGGCGAGAGGCGTGCGATCACGGAGCCCGAGGGCGGGCTGATCGGACCGCACCACCCCTACTACGAGGTGGGCGAGATTACCGAGGTGGGCGGCAAGCGGGACTTCCGCTTTATTACAAGCCCAGTTCCTTAACTTGATGCCAATGGGTTCCGCTTCGCTTTACCCGTGGCTACATTCCTACGCCCCTCCGGGTCATTCCGAAAGCAATCTGTTTCGGTTTCTGTATGAAGTTTCATAAGGCTGAAAGGTTCTGGCCCTGCCGAGTGCCGCTACGGTGAAAATGAGCGGGTACAGTTTCTCGAAGTACCACAGCTTCGCGAAGTAAAACCCGATCGGCGACGGTTCGCGAAACCGTCCCGATTCGACCGCGTCGATGAGCCATGCGATACCGCGTTGTACTCGAATATCACTGGCGGCCAAGTCCAGAAGCACTTCCATCGCAACTGCGGTTTCTTCGACGCTACTCGGGCAACCGATCGCGCCACCCCAGCCACCGTCGACATTTTGCACGCTCAATAAATAGCTGACACCGCGTTGGCACTGCATCGTTTGCATCAGTTGTAAATCGCGATATGCAGCCAGTACGCGGGCGGTGCCGTAGACGGGGTTGATGTCGTCGTGGGCGTGTTGGTTGCCGAACCACAGCGGCAACCACGAACCATCGGGACGCTGTTGACGGGCGAGATACGCAAGCCCCGCTTGGCAATTCGCGGGATCGGCGCGCAGTGCGTGTGCCGTCAGGTCCGAGCCACTGCGGTCGAACGGCAACGTGCCCCAACCGCGGCAGAATGTCGGCTGGCCGCCATCGCGGTTCCGCAGATCGTTCATCCAACGCCGCCCGTTTTGTAATGCTTGTAGCTGGCCTCTGTGAGGCCGGTTTTCGTGCAGACCGGGGTCACAGACCCCAGCTACAAGATTCTGCAACGCGAGGATCGCGCCCGGTGTGTCGTCGGAATCGGGCACGCTGCCGGGGCAGTGGCTCCAGCCCCAACCACCAGGGTCCGCACTGGTGAACGGGTGACGCACTTTCAGTTGCTGTTCGAGTAGCCACGTTTGCAGCGGTTCGCGGTCGCCGATGGCATCGAGATCGTTCGCCACGGACAGAGCGTTGACACTCAGCGTCGTGACCCAAATGCTCAGGTTCGTGTCGATCGGCCAACTGCCATCGGGGCGAACCGAATCGACGAGGAAGCGAATCGCTTCACGTGTCACCGGGCTGTCACTCTGGCCGATATTCGCGAGCGCCATCGCCACGAATGCGGTGAGAGGCGTCGCTTCGAGGTAGCCGCCGCTCGAGGGTTGAATGCGATGGAGTACGCGTAAACTCGGCGATTTCGCCAGCAACCGCAGCAGTTTCGCGAGCGGGTTCCACGTGCCACGTTGATGGTGGACGCACTGGCCGATGGCGATGAGCGCGGGGAGTGCGTAGCTGACGACGGGCAGTTGCGCGAAGCGGTACCACGATTGCGGCAGGCACGCCAACTCAAACGGCAAGCGTGGCACCTCGCGCCACGGCACCAGCCCCGCAATCGCACACGTCATCAAGATCGGCACGCTGAACGTGCGGTCTTTGCCGTAGCGATTGCGAATCGCCTCTGCGCGCTCGGACGGAGTCTGGCCGCACGTTCGCGCGAGATACGCTTCGATGCGAACGATAGTATCCGGGTATGTGCTTTCAATTTTCGCCACGGCCAACGCGGCGCGGCACAACATCGACGTGGAGATATTCGAGACGCTCTTCGTCGTGTCGCCCCAGCCACCATCCGGACTCTGATGATCGGCCAGCCACTTCACGCCGTCGCGAATTTGTGTACGAAACTTCTCTTTATCCACAAGTTGCAACGCGATCACTGCGACCGCCGTCGACAGCGCCGACGTGGAGAGTTCGCCGACCCAGAAGCCCTCGGCGTTTCGCTCCGCAAGCAGTGCATCGCGAGCAATGGCGTACGCGGCATCGAGACGTTGTGAGACTGTCACGAACGCGTCTCCAAATACGGAACTTGAATAATCAATGCCCGCTCAACGCTTTCGCGATGGCGTCGGCGTCGTAGACGCAGCCGCCCCAGACGCCGCCACTCGCGTGTTGCAATACGGCCCAGAGTCGTGTGTCGTCGGGTAATGCGGGGTCGGGTTGCAAGTCGTTGCGGGGTGCGCGTGTCGTGAGTTGGGCGTTGCCCCACGCGATGCCGTGGACGCCGGTGGCGTCGCCGACGAGATTCACGCTGCCTTCCAGTGTCGTGCGGTCGATCACGATCTCAATCTGGTCGCCGTCTTGCAGTTTGCCGATCGGGCCACCGGCCAATGCCTCAGGCGAAACGTGGCCGATACATGCGCCCGTGCTCACGCCGCTAAAACGGGCATCGGTGAGCACGGCGACTTGTTTACCCCATTTCAAGTGCTTCAATGCCGATGTCACTTGGTACGTTTCTTCCATGCCGCTGCCGAGCGGGCCGCGACAGCAGAGCACCAGCACATCGCCCGCCACCACCTGCTTTTCGCCTTGCCCTTTCAGTGCGGCAATCGCGGCTTTCTCAGTGGTAAACACCTTAGCCGGGCCAAGTTTGCGATACACACCATCGGCATCGACGACGCTCGGATCGATTGCAGTGGACTTGATGACGCTGCCATCGGGGCAGAGGTTGCCGCGCGGGAAGGTGATCGTGCTCGTGAGGCCGCGCGACTTCGCCAACTCTGGCGACATAATCACCGTGTCGGGGTCGATACGGTCGCGGATTTTCAGCAATTCGCGCAAGCGGCTACGGCGTTCGGAGTTCTCCCACCAATCGAGTACCGTGCCGAGCGTTTCACCGGTGACGGTCAGAGCATCGAGATGCAACAACCCGAGTTTTCGCAGGTGAAGCATCACTTCCGGCACACCACCCGCAAGGAAAACGCGGATCGTGGGGTGGCCGATGGGGCCGTTCGGCAGGGCGTCGACGAGCCGCGGCACTTGCCGGTTGATTGCGGTCCAATCGTCGATGGTGGGCCGATTGACGCCACCGTGGAAGGCAATCGCGGGGATGTGCAAAAGGAGGTTCGTACTGCCACCGAACGCGGCGAACACCGCCATCGCGTTCTGCACCGCTTTGTCGGTCAAAATCTGCTTGTTAGTAAGCTTTTTCGCCGAAAGATTGACGAGTGCCTTGGCCGAACGCCTCGCCATATCGAGCCAGATCGGCTGCCCCGATGGCGCGAGTGCCGAGTGCGGCAACGACAAGCCGAGTGCCTCGCCGACGACTTGCGACGTGGCCGCCGTGCCGAGGAACTGGCAGCCACCGCCTGGGCTGGCGCACGCATGGCAACCGGCTTCGGCGGCTTGTTCGAGAGTGATCTCGCCGTTTGCGTAGCGTGCGCCGATCGTTTGCACTTTTCCCGTGTCTTCCTCGCCCGCTTCCCCCGCCAACATCACGCCGCCAGGCACCAGGACCACGGGGTAATCGCGCTGGCTCGCGAGTGCCATCATCATCGCGGGTAAGCCTTTGTCGCACGTTGCCACGCCGAGAACGCCCGTTCGCGTCGGTAACGATCGCATGAGCCTTCGCAGCACCATGCTCGCATCGTTACGGTATGGCAAACTGTCGAACATGCCGGTGGTGCCTTGCGTTCGCCCGTCGCACGGGTCCGTAACCGCACCCGCAAACGGGATCGTTCGCAGACGCTGAAACTCCTCGGCAGCGGCTTTCACCAACAAGCCGACTTCCCAATGCCCGCTGTGGAACCCGAGCGCGATCGGTGAACCATCTTCCGCCCGCATCCCGCCGTGCGTACTGAGAATCAGGAACTCTTTGCGGCCGAGCAGGTGCGGTTGCAGCCCCATCCCGACGTTTTGCGTCCAGCCGAACAGATCCCCCGACGGCGCATGACGCAACAGATCGTCGGTCAACGGCAACTGGCCGACCGGCCCCTTCACGGTGGAAACGAGTTCGTAAACGGCATCGTCGCGAGTCTCGACGAGGTCGGCAAATGGCGTCGGCATGGCAGTATCTCAGTGGGAAAAGGTCGGTGAAGGTGTCGTTTTCATAAGTTCAATCGTAATTTAACTTATTGTTTCATCGTTTCCGCCCACTTCCGTCGCACGCGATCTCGAATCGCAGCCCATTCGACGGGCGTACGTTTTTCATCAGTCTCGATAGGTATGTCGAGGAGGGCTGCCAACTGCGTGGCAACAAAGTTTCGCAATTCGATTTTCCTGTATGGGAATCCCGCGCATGGTCCATCGAATTTCTCATTCGATTTTTGATCGCGAACCGTATCGTCATCGAGAAACTGTACGAGCAACTTCATTCGGGTGGATAGGTGCCGTTTGTCTTCACGATTGCTAAGCCGTTCTAGCATTTGCATTTTGAGACCGAGCGACGAACGATGTACCACTTTCTCTAATACCGGCCAAATCCGGGGGTCATCCGATTCGATAGCGAGAGCCACGAAATGCGCACCGGTGTACGTCCTGTATTTTTCGGCAACATCCACGGGAATGTTTTCGAGTGTTTCGGTCAAGATTCTGCCGAACGATTTCGGATCCAACTTGGACAGAAAACGTAACCCTGGCAGGCGATGTCTAAAGTCCGCGTGGTGCGATGCGAGTAAGAATAACTCAATTTTGTTCTTGTCGGATTGTTTCGATTGGGCGATTACTTCAGCGAATTCCCAACTTTGTACATCGGGTCGCGTTTCGAGAACCGTACGATACAGCGTCGGGACTCGTTGCGGATATTTATGTTTGAGAATCGCCATGCGAAGCTCTGCAATGGCAACGCGTTCATCCTCTTTGATTGGTGGCAAGATATTGTCGAACAGATACGATTCTTCGCCTCGTTTCTTTGCCGTTTCCCACCACTTCAAGGCATCCGACTTTAGCACCGGCCATCCCTGATGACGTCTCAACCAGCCGCGGCCAGCAATAGTGTCTTTGTCACCTCGTACCAGTTCCATACCCGCTAATGCTTCAAGCACATCTCCCGCGATGTCTTGCACGAGTAGATGCCGAGTAGGAAAATTGTTAAATCCTTGAAGGGTTGCCCGCGTGAGGCGGGCATCGTCGAGAGACTCGATCAAAATCGGAACCGCGTCGAAGCCTTGCTTTGCCAGATTCCAGAATTGTTCCGAAGTGCGATTTACACCGAAACTGCCGTGCCGGGTCGAATCGTCGACGAGTGCATCGACCAACGACTCGATACTTCCGGGTTTGGCTTTGCTCGGGACGAGCGACAACTCCAGCGATTTTAAGAACAAACGGTGAAATTCCGTGTCGAGTGTTTTGTCGATGGCCATGAGTGCATTGAGGCGTTTCGCAACAGGTGCGCGATCGATCTTTGGCTCGGTTACCTGCCCCATCCAATACGACCATGCAATCGAATTGAGTTGAGGTTTATGCTCGTCGGACGTTTGGCTACGTTCGTACAGAAAACGTGCGAGATCATCCCAACCCCGACTATGACATTGAATCGCATGGATGAGGTCGGTGTCTTCGCTGTACACCAACTCCCTTACCGAATCGGCGTCCGGTTTAACTTCGTAGCATTCAAAGCCATCTGTCAGTTTGGTGCCGATCAGTATAGTCTGCTTTTTGTCGTTGGTAGCAGATCGGATTTCAAAGGCGATCGCATATCTGTCATGATTGATGCGCGTGTTATATTTGACAAGTTTCGCGGTTTTCGTCGGCAACGGCAACCCGTGCTTTTGGTATTCTTTTAACAGATCATCCAGAATAACCGGATCGGCCCCACAACATACATTTGCTGCGAGAACGACCATCGCCAGCAATCCGGCACCGAATCGATGCGAGCGGATGATACGCGAATGAAGCATGGCTGTATTCCCAGTGAAACATTGAGTCGCAATTTCCACGCTTGCGCGTCGGGCTAACAAATCGTATCTCGTTAGCCTGACACGCGGCGAGGAAAGAACCGAATCGTGCTTTGTCGATTTTAACAAACTGCCCGTGCTTCTGTCTCGCATAAAACCTTGGCATTCTAAATTCGACCCAGTGCCTGACCCGCACTTTGAATTCCTGCGATCAAACCCTTTCGCGGTTCCGTACGTCTGAATTCATGATCGGCGGATCGTCTGGCCGATTAGAATAGGTGACGTTCGTAACGATCGTTCGCGATTTGACGCCAAAGGGGCTACTGTGAAACAAAATCTCTCCACCGTACGGTTAGCATTGGTTTCGCTCGAAGACCGGCAAACCCCCGCAGTGTTTGTGGTAAGCACGATCCTCGATAGCGGGGTCGATGCCGCGCCGACGCCGGGTTCCCTGCGTGCGGCGATTCTGAATGCGAACGCAACGCCGGGTGCGGACACGATTCAATTCAATATCAATGGCGGCGGCGTGCAACCGCTGACGATCCTCGTTCCGCTACCTTCGCTGTCGGATACGGTCACCATCGACGGGACGACGCAACCCGGATTCGCGGGTACGCCGGTGATCCGCCTCGTCGGGGGCGGGGCCGGGGCGACCGCGAACGGCCTGACGCTGAAGGAACACTCGGGCAGCACGATTCGCGGGCTGACCATCGGCGGTTTCGCGGGTGCCGGCATTCGCATTAGCGGCGGCGGTTCGCACACGATCGTGGGCAATTTCCTCGGCACCAGCCAGAACGGTACTGCCGCCGAGGGTAACTCGGTCGGCGTGTTGATTACCAGCAAATCGAGCTTGAACCTAATCGGCGGCGGGAATAAGGCCGACCTCAATGTGATCAGCGGTAACACGTTCGATGGCGTCCGCGTCGAGGCGCTGGCCAATGGGAATGTCATCGCCGGCAACTTCATCGGCACCGATCAGAACGGCGTCAATCCGCTCGGGAACGTGCGGTTTGGCGTGTCGGTCGAATCGGGCGCGGTCAACACGCGGGTCGGCGGACTAGGCGCGGGAACGGGCAACGTGATTGCCGCGAACGGCGCGAGTGGCGTGCGAATCACCGATGCCGCGACTTCGGGCACGAACGTACTCGGGAATCGCATCGGACTGGATTCCGCCGGCTTCAATTTACCCAACGGTGGCGATGGTGTTCGCGTCGAAAACGCCGCCGGTACGGCACCCGCCAGTGGCCTCCTGCCACCCGATACCAACACCCTCATCCGCACGAACAGGATCGTCGCCAACAAGGGAAACGGCATCAGCGTTCTCGACACGTCGCGATTCGTGCGGATCGACGACAACATTATCAGCATGAACGATGGCCTCGGAATCCGCGTCGATCCGACCGCCAGCGATGGCCTGACCGCGCCAGTGCTCACGAGTTCGATCACGCAATCTGGTGGCGGGCAGAAAGTCTCGGGGAGCTTGTCTGGCAGGCCGAATACCGCGTACGACGTTCGCTTCTTCGCGAATGGTGCCGCCGATCCGAGTGGCTTCGGCGAAGGCGAAAACCCTGCGGGAAGTGTCAGCGCCACGACCGACGCGAGCGGGGCGGCGACGTTCTCGTTCGTCATTCCTTCAACGACGAGCGGTTCGGTTTACTCGGCGACTGCGACCGCGAATCTCTCCGGAGACACATCGGCATTCTCGAATATCGTGTCCCGGCAGCAGGGCGCTCTGACCGCCCGCGTCGTTACCGTCGGCGTGGGCAGTGGCACACCTTTCGTAAATCTTTACGATTCCGATGGCACACCCGCCGCCACGCTCAACTCGACGTTCGCAGCGAATGCCACCGGTGGCGTCCGCGTCGCGAGCGGCGATTTCAACGGCGATGGCATCCCGGATATCGTGATCGGCACCGGGCCGGGCGTCGCCACTCAGGTTCGCATTATCGACCCGACAACGCAAAAGGAACTGTTCAGCGTTCAGCCATTCGAGGCCACGTTCACCGGTGGCGTGTATGTCGCCGTCGGCGATGTCACCGGCGATGGCAAACCCGATTTGATCATCACGCCCGATGAAGGCGGCGGGCCACGGGTGCGCGTGTTCAACGGGCAAGGTTTCGGCGTCGTCGATGACTTCTTCGGTATCGACGACACGAATTTCCGCGGCGGGGCACGCGCTGCTGTTGGCGATGTCAACGGCGATGGCGTCGGCGATCTGATCGTGGCTGCGGGGTTCGGCGGCGGGCCACGCATCGCCGGGTTTAGCGGCAAGTCGATCGGCACAGCGAACCACGTGAAGTTGTTCAACGACTTCTTCGCGTTCGAGCAAACCTTGCGGAATGGCACGTACGTTGCGGCCGCCGATGTCAACGGCGACGGCAAAGCCGACCTCGTTGTAGGGGGCGGCCCCGGTGGCGGCCCGCGCGTGTTGGTGTTGTCCGGTACCGATCTCGTGAACTCGAATTCGCAAGTGGCAATCGCGAACTTCTTCGCGGGTAGCGACACGAACCGCGGCGGCGTGCGAGTGGCCGCCCGCAACCTCGATGGCGACGGCAAAGCGGAAGTCATCACCGGCGACGGCCCTGGCGGCGAAGGCAAAGTGCGGATTTATTCGGGTTCGTCGCTCAGCGCTGGCACGCCGAATGCCCTAACGACGATTACGGATGCATCCGTGAAAGACGGCGTGTTCGTCGGATAACCTCGCCCACGGGACGATCTCGCGATGATGATCCATTTGAAGCGATTCGGTTCGGTACTTCGCGAGGCCGTGCGTGGGTTCATTCGGCACAAAGACACGCGACTCGGGGCGGCACTCGCGTTCTATACGTTGCTGTCGCTGTCGCCGCTGTTGTTAATCGTCCTCGCCATCATCGGGCCGATCTTTGGCACCGATGCCGCACGGGGTGCGATCAGTCGGCAGATCGAACAACTCGTCGGCCACGAAGGCGCTCGCGCGGTCGAAGCGATCGTCTCGAATGCGAATCACCCCGCTCGCGGCCTCATTTCCACCGTGGTCGGCGTACTCGTTTTGCTTTTCGGCGCGTCCGGCGTGATCGTCGAACTCAAAGAGGCAGTCAACGACATCTGGGAAACACCACCACCGCCACCCGAACCAGTCTTCGGCCTGTTATCGCTTGCCATCGATCGCCTGCTCGCATTCTCGCTGATCTGCGCGATCGCGTTTCTGCTACTCGTTTCGCTGTTCATCAGCGCGTTCCTGACGAGCATCGGCGATCTCGTCGTCGGCGAGCGTTACGATCACGCCGTGTGGGCGAACTTGCTCAATATCAGTCTCTCGTTCTTGCTCACAACGAGCCTGTTCGCGTTGATCTTTCGGCGAATGCCCGCGCAACGAACGCCGTGGCGGTTCGCGATTCTCGGCGCGTTCATCACGTCGCTACTGTTCCTGTTGGGCAAATCGCTGATCGGCCTCTACCTCGGCCGCGCCGCCGTGGGTTCCGCATTCGGTGCTGCCGGTTCGCTCGTCGTGTTGCTCGTCTGGGTCTATTACTCGACGCAGATTCTGCTCTTCGGAGCCGAAGTGACGCGCGTGTTCGACTTGCGAAGCCGAACGAAGTGAGGAAGTGCAGTCTTCGTAGTGAAGCGCGTCACCCCGAGTTCCGCTACGCAAAGCCTCCGCGTCGCGGCTAATTCCGGAACGCGATTCGGGCCTAACCCGGATATTTCATCTGCGGTTTCGGGCGGGGCATTTCCTCGCTGCGACGGCGGAATTTGTTATTTTGAGCGGTTGCGGTCGATTGGGAGTG
>JAYVXI010000294.1:0-9943 GCA_043785305.1 Limnoglobus sp.
CCGAGGACTTTTGCTCATTCACACGCCCCTTAAACGACCGCGATCCAAACCCCCAACAAAGGAGTTCTACCCGCGGTCCGGTTTCCGGGGTCCACTATACCCTGTATCTCACCAACACCAAGGCGACGGACGCGGGGATCAAGGAACTTCAGAAGGCTCTGCCGAAGTGCCAGATCATCACCCGTAACTGAGGCGGCGAGAAGAAAATGCGGATGTTCGAGATAGACGAGCCGAACCATCGGATGGAGTATATCCGGAGCGTTAGGCCGGAGGGCATGAGCGGCCACAGCCATTGACTTTACAGAAGTCGGCCATCCGCTGACCGCTGACTGCTCATTATTTTCTACAGGAGATGTGCAATGTCCGAGATCACGAGGCGGCAAGCCATCACGGTGGGAGTGGCCTTCACCACGTCTTTCGCGGTGGGAGTGCCAACCGCGCAGGCGGCGAAGCACCCGCGCGCGTCGAAGGTGCTCGACGCGATGGAGGGGTTCCGCAAGAAGATCCCGGCCGACACGCGCGGGTTGTTCGCGGGGACTGGAAGGGTGTACAAGGGGCTGGAGCCGTACACGATGCCCCACCTCTTGCAGGTCGCGGAGGGTCTCGGGGTGGGCACTCAGAAAGAGTGTCTGATGCTACTGACCTACCTCAAGGACGCGGATCTCAAGCTCCGATTCATCGCCATGCACGCGATCGACAAGGCGACCAACGCCTACCCGGACGGGATGAACGTCGAGTGCTTCGCCGACACCGGGTCGGAGGGGCATCGGAAGATGCTGTTCCGGTTCCTGGAAGTGATCGAGAAGTTGCCCGCATAGTGGCTTTCGTGGGAGTTTGAAGTCTGCCGGACGCCGGCGCGAATCTGGTCCAGCGGCGGAATTTGGAGGGGGCATTGGTTGCGGTTCTGGCGACTGTCCCCGAGACGGTGTTCGCCAGTTGCACGATGGCCGAGTAAATGCGGGTTACTCTCCGAAGAATTGTTGAACCGCTATCTACACGCCGCGTGCCGTTGGCTCCCAGATGAACTTGTGCATTTGCAGTTGCATTCGCAGGTTCAACTGCGAGGCCAGTACCCAGTCGGCGAGGTCGCGCAGGGCCAGCCCGAACACCGCCGAAACGAGCACGGTGAAGCGGGTATCGAGTTGGTGTTGCCGCACGGTGTCGGCGGCCCAGTCCCAGTCGCGCCGCGATGCGACCACGAACTTGATCTCGTCGCTCGGCTTCAGATGCGCGAGATTTGCCCACAAATTGCGTTCGCATTCGCCACTGTCGGGGCACTTCAAGTCCATGATGATGCGCACGCGCGGATCGACTGTGGAAACATCGTGCGCGCCGCTCGTTTCGAGTAATACCGTCTTCCCCGTATCGCACAATGCCGTCATTAACGGCAAGACTTCGCGTTGCAAGAGCGGTTCGCCACCGGTGATCTCGATCAGCGGGCAGTCGAACGCGAGAGTTTGCGAAAGCACCTCGGCGCGGGCCATGCGCACGCCTTTGTTGAAGGCGTGCGGCGTGTCGCACCACGAACAGCGCAGATCGCACACGGAGGTGCGGACGAACACGCACGGCAGCCCCGCGAACGTCGATTCGCCCTGAATACTGCGATACAATTCGTGAATTAACAGCTCGCCCGTCGGCACGCTTTCGAGGAGGGCCACGCGGTGGGAGTTTTTGGGGTTCGCGCTCATTCGCATATTCTACGTCGTTTGCCGTTGCTTCCACGCGGGGCGGAAGTTATCAATCTAGGTATACGCGACCTCACGAGTGCAACCGATGACAAACTCACTGTTCGACCTGCGTGGAAAAGTCGCACTCGTCACGGGTGGCAACAAAGGCCTCGGCAAGGCGATGGCGCGCGGTTTGGCCGTGGCCGGTGCGGATATTGTGATCGCCAGCCGTAGCGAAGATCAACTGAAGTGCGCGCTCGAGGAAATTTTGCACGGCACCGGCCGATCCGGTGCGTACTTCGTGACCGATGTGGCCGATAGAGACAGCGTGCGAGCACTCGCCGATGCGGCACTGGCGAAAATGGGGAAAGTGGACATCCTCATCAACAATGCGGGGATGAACCACCCGCAGCCGATCGACGGCATCGACGACGACGTGTGGGATAACATTCTCGAAGTGAATTTATCGTCGGTGATGGCACTGACGCGGGCGCTGTCTCCGGGCATGAAAACGCGGCGTTGGGGGCGAATCGTCCACATTTCGTCGATCTTCGGGCAGGTATCGAAGGCGAAGCGGAGCGCGTACTCGGCCACGAAATCGGCGCTATTTGGATTGTGCCGCGCAAGTGCCCTCGATTTGGGGCCTTACAATGTGACTGTGAATTGCATCGCACCCGGCCCGTTCCTGACCGACATGCCGATGGCGATTCTCTCGGAAGACGAGAAAAATGCGTTCGCCGACCACACGGCACTGGGCCGCTGGGGCGATCCGCAAGAGATGATGGGGCCTGCTTTGTTTCTGTGCAGCGAAGCCGGAAGTTACGTCACGGGCCAAATTTTATTCGTCGACGGCGGATATTTGGCAAAATAATGTGAAGTTTAGTTGTAACAAGCGGAATCCGTCGCTTATGATTAGAGAATCTCTGACGGGTTGCCGCCCGTCTGTTAAGTAGCCTACCTTCCCTCGTTACCCACACGATTATGGTTGCCGCGAAAAACATGCCAGACGTATTGGAACGATCGCTCCCCACGAGCGTTACAGACCTTTGCGCAAAGCTGAGCATTCACGACGATTGCCGCTACGAGGAAGACAAGTTCAAGTGGCTCGAGAGTGAGAAAGTCGGCTACGACCTCGGCGAAGCAGCGATTCGGAACTGGGTACGCGATCATTGGTCGGGTTATCTACGGGCGAAGTGGCTCGAACATCTACAAGGCAAATGCTTCTGGACGGAACTCGATCGCGGCGATTTCGGCCTGCTGCAACATCAATTTCAAGACCAACGCGACCTGCTCGAACCGATCGTCGACAAACTCAAGTGCGGCTACGAAAATCTGACCGTGATCGCCTGGGCCAAAGCCCACCGCGTCCCCATCGATGCCGTCCTGCAAATCCTCGAAGCCCTCGACATCAACAGCCGCCGAATGGTCCACCGCTTCGACACGCATTAGCGATTTCAAGAAGAATCCAAGACAGGATTAACAGGGACGAACAGGATTCGGCGAAGATCATACCATTTATCTTATCCTGCAAATCTTGTTCATCCTGTCTTCACTTTTGAACAACACCGTACCCGCTACCGCCCATCTTTGCGAACCTCTGCGTTGTGGGGCGGTGTTCGCTACATTAAGGGTTCTTCCGCACTGATGAGGTTTCTGCGATGCCGTTTGAGAAGGTTGAGACGCAAGTCGATTTCCCCGCGCTCGAGCGGCAGATTCTGACGTTCTGGAAAGCGCACGGCATCTTCGAGAAGCGCAAGGCGCTCAACGTCGGGAAGCCGCCGTGGTCGTTCCTCGATGGGCCGATTACCGCGAACAACCCGATGGGCGTCCACCATGCCTGGAACCGCACGTACAAGGATGCCTTCAACCGCTACTTCTCGATGAATGGCCGCGAGCTACGCTACCAACAAGGGTTCGACTGCCAGGGGCTGTGGGTCGAAGTCGAAGTCGAAAAATCGCTGAATCTGAAGAGCAAACGCGACATCGAGAACCTCGTTCCCGGCGACGTCAAGGCGAGCATCGACACCTTCGTGCAGGCCTGCAAAGACCGCGTCAACCAGTTTGCCCGCGTGCAAACCGAACAAAGCATCCGCCTCGGCTACTGGATGAACTGGGACGAAACGGACGAGGATTGGGCGAAATCGCCCGACGAACGCAAGTCGTATTTCACCATGTCCGAGACGAACAACTACACGATCTGGAACTTCCTCAAGAAGTGCCACATCAAGAAGATGCTGTACCGCGACTACGACGTGATGCCATGGTGCGGGCGGTGCGGCGTGGGCATTTCCGAACAGGAAATGAAGGAAGGCTACAAGCTCGTCGAGCATCGCGCGGCGTTTGTGAAACTGCCACTGAAGGATAAACCGGGCGAGAATTTGCTCGTCTGGACGACGACGCCGTGGACGTTGACGAGCAACGTCGGGGCGGCGATCAACCCGAAGCTGACGTACCTGAAGGTGAAACTCAAAGACGAAATCTACTACCTGGCGAAGGGCGTCTTCAAGCAGGAACGTATGGTTTCATCCGTATCTGAAAGTGAAACAGGTCCGGTCGATCTATTTCCAGGGACGCCAATCAACTTCAAAAAGATCGTTCGTCAACTTCGCGAATGGTTAGAGGGGGTTCCTCACCTCAACACCATCGAGCAGATGTTCAAGTCGAAAGCGGGTAAAGGCGGCACGTACGAAATCGTCGGCGAGGTGAAGGGCGAAGAGATGCTCGGCTGGGCGTACGCTGGCCCGTTCGACGAACTGCCCGCGCAACAATCGGCGTTCGGCTTCCCGGCGGAAGTCGCGAAGATCGTGCAAGATAATGGCTGGTGCCCGAAGGTGACGGGCGCGGCGGCACACCGCGTGATTAGCGGTGGCGACGATGTCAGCGAGAGCGAAGGTACGGGCATCGTGCATACCGCGCCCGGTTGCGGTGGCATCGACTTCACGTGGGGCAAAGCGAACGGCCTGCCACCGGTTGCGCCGATCGGCGACGATGGCTGTTTCCACGAAGGCTTCGGCACGCTCGCCGGCAAGAACGCAGCGGACCCCGCCACCGCCGATGCCGTGTTTGAAGAACTCAAAAAGAAGGACGTGCTGTTCGCGACCGAACGCTACGTCCACCGCTACCCGCACTGCTGGCGTTGCAAAACCGAACTGCTGTATCGCCTCGTCGACGAGTGGTTCATCGACATGGGCGAACGGCTGACGACCGAGGGGTTTCGCGGCGAGATCGTGAAAGTCGTCGATCAAGTTACGTTCCTTCCGGAGAGCGTCAACGGCCGAGCACGCGAGAAGGATTGGCTGAAGAACATGGGCGATTGGATGATTTCCAAGAAACGCTATTGGGGGTTGTCGCTGCCGATCTGGGTCGACGAAAACGACCCGACGGACTTCGAAGTGATCGGCAGCCGCGAGGAGTTGCAGGAACGTGCCATCAGCGGATGGACCGAGTTCGATGGCCACACGCCGCACCGTCCGTGGGTCGATGAAATCGTCATCCGCAATCCGCGTACCGGCCATCGCATGTTCCGCGTGCCCGATGTCGGCAACCCGTGGCTCGATGCGGGCATCGTCGCATTCAGCACCATGAAGTACACGACGGACCGCGAATATTGGGAGAAATGGTACCCCGCCGACTTCATCACGGAGAGCTTCCCCGGCCAGTTCCGCAACTGGTTTTACGCCTTGCTGGCACTATCTACGATGATGGGCGACGGGCGACCGCCGTTCAAAACCTTGCTCGGTTTCGCAACCGCCGTGGACCAGTACGGCAAGCCGATGCACAAGAGCGATGGCAACTCGATCGAGTTCAACAAGGCCGCCGATGAAGGGGGCGAACTCCGCGACCCGAGCGGCAAGATGATCCCGTACGGGCCGATCGGTGCCGACGTGATGCGCTGGATGTATTGCCGCCACAACCCCGCCGCGAACCTGCCGTTCGGCCCCGTGCCCGCGAACGAAGTTCGTGGCCGTTTCCACATTAAACTCTGGAATTGCTACAGCTTCTTCGTGAATTACGCCATCGCCGACGGTTACGACCCGACTGCCAAACCGGTGCCCGTGGCGAGCCGCCCGGACATCGATCGCTGGATCCTTTCAGACTTGCAAGAACTGATCCGCACGAGCCGGGAATCGTTCGAGCGTTACGACCTGATGACGATGGCGATCGCGACCGAAGAGTTCGTCGATGCCAAGCTGAGCAACTGGTACGTGCGGCGAAACCGCGACCGCTTCTGGAGCAAAAACGCCGACCTCAGTGTCGCCGGTTTGCAAGACAAACTCGCGGCGTACCAGACGATGCACGCGGTGCTGTCGACTCTCGCGCAACTGATCGCGCCGTGCGTGCCGTTCCTCGCGGAAGTGATGTGGAAGAACCTTAACGCCGCGAGCGAAAGCGTCCACCTTTGCGACTACCCGACGGTAAACGAAACGCTCGTCGATACGACGCTGTCCGACGACACGCAAGCGTTGCTGGCGTTGATTACCCTCGGCGGCGCGGCACGGAATGCGGCGAAACAGAAGGTGCGGCAACCGCTCGCGGAGCTTAGCATTTACTCCGACGTCGAAGCCGTGCGGCGGGCGGCGACGCGATTCGTCGAGCAGATCGCGGACGAGTTGAACGTGAAGCGCGTGCGGGTGGTCAACGACAAGCCACTGACCGCGTCGGCGAAGATTAACATGAAAACCGCCGGTGCCAAGATCGGCGCGAAGAAGAAGGAAGTCGAACAGGCGATCCGCGAAGCCAACGTCGACGAACTGGCGTTAAAGCTCCGTACCGGACCGGTGGAACTCGCAGGTGTGGCGTTGGAATCGGCGGACATCACCGTGGAATATGTCGCAGCCGAGGGTTGGGCGGGTGCGGTCGATCGCGGGACGCAGGTATCGCTCGATGCGCGCATCACGCCCGAACTGCGTGCCGAGGGGCTGAGCCGCGACGTGATTCGCACGGTGCAAGACGCCCGCAAAACAGCGGGGCTGAACCTCGCCGACAAAATCGCGTTGCACCTTCAGACGCCATCGAGCGATCTCGCGCAAGCGATCCTCACGCATCGCGACGCGATCTCCGCCGCCGTGCAAGCGACCGAGTGGAGTGAAGTGCCACTCGCGCACACGACGACCGCAAAAGTCGACGGCCAAGATCTGACGATTTCCCTGCAACGGGTCGCGATTCGAGAGGATTGACAGAAAACCAAACGAGGCAGGGAAAGCTCGTGCCGACGACGAAGGCTTCATGCCGAGTCGTTCCGGCGTGCGAATCGCATGGCCTTGCGTTTCATGATGAACCGCACGACGCGCGGGAACATGCGCTTCCCGAACCACACCCACCACGCCACGAAGCCGATCGCGGCTTCTCGGCGGTTGCCCAGCAAGCTACGAACGAGGCCATCGGCCACCTCATCGGCAGGTTGTGCGCCTTCAAAGTTCAAGTAAATCTTCCCTTCGTTTCGCAGTAAGTGGCGGTTGAGGTCGTCGCTGCGGACCAACCCCGGCAGTAACAACAACACGTCGATCCCATACCGTACGAACTCGCCGCGAAGCGATTCCGTGAGGCCGACGAAGGCGTGTTTGCTCGCGCAATGTTCGGGCAGGCTGGGGATGCCGCAACGCCCGCAGATACTCGCGACGTTCAGCACCGCTGGCCGATACCCTTTCATGCCACTTGCGGTGAGGTGCGGTACGCAGACGCGGATTAGTTCGATGGCGGCGAAGAAGTTGATCTCCATCACCTTGCGGTTGATCGTTTCCTCGCTGGTGGCGAACTCGCCGAAACTGCTGACGCCTGCACAGTTGATGAGGATGTCCAACCCGCCGAAATGAGCGATGACGCGCTGCACCAAGCGTTCGCGATCCGCAGCCAGTGTGAGATCCGCCGGGAACGATTCGACTTCCGCACCGGTCGCGCGAAGTTCATTTGCGATCTGCGATAAGTCCGCCACCGAGCGCCCCGTCAGGGCTACCTTCGCGCCGAGTTTCGCGAGCCGCTCCGCTGCACGCTTACCGATACCGCGCGAGGCACCGGTAATCAGGATCACTCGCCCACGAACATCGCGTCGCATTGGGTCTGGCTCTCGTAACGGGTCGTTTCCAAACGACATCCTATTGCGGCATCGTAATTTTTCAGCACGCGAGCCGCGTGCTCTACTTTCAGGCGGTGCTCCATCAACGCAAACCGCCGCCTCGCTTTTACGCGAAACGGCGGTTACGATGCCATCGGGCGACCGACAGCGAGAGACTTAGTTCGTCATTGGACGGCGTCCGCCGAACTGTGGCATGAACTTGCTGACGTCGATTTTTTCGCCGATTATGTCGGTCCAAGTCTTCTTCTGGTCGGCGGTCAGCGATTCGACGATCTTATCTTGAGCTTCTTTGCTGAGTGCTGCAATCTTCTTGGTCACATCTGCACGTTTCTTCTTGTCTTCGTCGCTAGGTTGTTGGCTGCGGGGTGGCATATCCTTGTTCAATTCTTCGCGGTCTTTCTGGTAGGCTTCGACCGTGGCTTTCACCTTTTCCTTTTGGTCGTCGGTGAAGCTCATTTTCTTCTGCACTTCGGCGTTCGAGTATGCGGCCATACCCATCATTTGATAGTCGATCTGGCCGATACGCTTGGTTTGTTCGGCGTTCAGAACCGTACCGACGGCGGCCTTGGTTTCTTCGGCCAACTTGGCCCTCTTCTCGGTGCTTTCTTTGCGTTGCTCGTCGGTCTGCTGCTGGCCACCTTGGCCACGCGCGAACAGTTCCGTACGCTTTTTGTTGATCGGCTCCATCGCCTCTTTGAGCTTCGTCTTCTGCTCGTCGCTGATTTTCAGCTCCTTTTGCAGATCTTCGCTCGTGCCGACGACGCCGTAGGCGCTCGGAATGAAACCGCCACCGCCGCCGCCACCGGGACGTTGGGCCGACACCGTGCCGAGCGTGGCGACTGCCATCGCAGCGACCAAAATCATTCGCATAACGAGTTTCATGACGATTTCCTAAACGGAGGGAGAGGAACTGAGAACATCTTACATTCTGCATAGTTGTCGTGAAAGACGGATGAGAGGATTGCGCAGCTACCAAAAAAAGAGAATCGCTGGGTTGCCCAGCGATTCTCGTGTTATTGCGGATTGTCATCGTCGATTTATGGCCCTGCGGGGCGGGCGACCTTCGGCGTCGGTGGAACGCTCGTCGTGGTCGCGGCTCCGGCTTGCTTCACTTGCCAGTCTTTCGGGGGGGCAACGAAATTAAAGTCGGCTTGCTTGATCCCTTGCACGTTCGACATCGGCTTCTTGAACGTCCATTGTTCCAGTTCCTGCCCGTTGTTCTTGTACATCACGACGATGGCGGGCAAATACGCCATGTCTTTGGCTTTATCGGAGAACAACACCAGCAACATCGACTCGAACTCTTGCTTGTCGCGTTCTTGTTTCGGCCCGATTTGCAGGTGAACGTAGAACTCCTCTTCCTTGACGAGTTTGATATCGAAGCGGCTCTTCACGTCGTCGGCGGTCATTTTGCCGGACATGAACTCGATGAGCAAATTGTCGCCGACGTTGTTCTTGCCACCCGGTGGAATCTTGTGCTGCGTGACGGATTTATCGCGGCCCGAGTATTCGTAAACCGATGCCCCATCGCAGATATACGCGAGGTAATCGTCCTTGTCGGCCTTGTTCGCGATCTTCATCCGGGCGAGGCTCGGCTTCATGCAGACGATCGAGCCGGTGTACGTGGCTTCCTTGCGAAGGGACAGATTCTTCCGCACCATTTCGCATTCGGTGTACATGTTGACGAGGCTGACGGACTTGGCTTCCCAGGCTTTCAAGTGCGCTTCGAGCGCTGCCGGATTCGGGGCGGCAACGGGGACGACGCCCGTGCTGATCGGCGGACGGGCAGCCCCCGGAGGCAGCGGAATTTGTGCAGTGGCAGCCGGAACGGCGGCGAGCAGAACGGTTAGGGTGAAACATGCTCGGCGCATGATGGCAAATCTCCTGAGTGGAAGGACAGCGCAATCCGGCACACCTTATAGTCCATCCCGCACCCGGCGCGAAGGGCAGAACCGTTTCCCGTTTCGATGCGCCAGAATCGACGCAAATCGGAATTGCGAACGCTTCAAAACCGGTTTTTTGGGTGTTTTTCGGTCTCAAAATGCCACTTTTTGATCGGCTTTCGCTGATCTGTTTCGAGTTGTTTTACCGTATCATTAACCTATGTATTTCTACTGTATCTTCGTGCTTTCTTGCCGCAAGGAATTGTGGGATAATCGTTTGCATTCGCTCGCGTTTTACGGGAGTCCGTCATGGACGAACG
>JAYVXI010000295.1:0-28076 GCA_043785305.1 Limnoglobus sp.
AGAACATGCCGTGCTCCTGAAGAAGGTTTGGTTACCCTTCAAGAAACGGCATGTTCCTCCTTTTGGCCAGCAGGAAGTACGCACTTCCCGGATGAGCCAGTTTTTGGATGGTGGCACGAAGTTGGAAGTCGGCCCGAGCGATCACAACTCGACTTCCGGATTGAAATCGTGGGATGTCGCAACGGGGAAAGAGCTTCTCTGCATCCCAAGAAATCGACTCGTCGAAGAGGGGGGAACGACGTTCTTGAATCGGAATTATATGCGTCAAGTTTTGTCCCTCACATCGCGAGACCGTTCGTTTCGCGTCACGATGACACCCGATCACATGGATGAGAATCGACCGGCAAAATGGTCGCCCGTGCTATCGGACCCGACGACCGGCCGCGAAATTCGTCGGCTAGCAAGCGGACCATCGTACGTTCAAGAACTGCAACTCACTCGCAATGAGCGATACTTAATTTGTCACGATATGCAGACGCGAATCTGGCGATGGGACTTGAGTTTAGTCGACCCGCAACCGATCGATATGGGCGCTTATGCTACGGGAGGAAATGGCAGTCATGGCATTCGACAATTCGTTACAGTCAACCCCGATCAAACACTCGCGGCTGTCATACTCCGCGCCGAGACCGCTCATCCGAATGGTGCTGCACCACAATATGAGGTCGGTGTATATCGTTTGAACGATGCTCACCAGGTTCGTCTGTTGAAGGGCCAGGGAATGTTGTTGCACAAATCCTGGTCTGCCAATGGTCGATACCTCAATTTGTCGACGATCAGTGGGTCTTGCATACACGACCTCGAAAGCGATCGGATCGTATATCAACTAAAAAACCAATTTGAAGGTTCGATCCGCGATGATGGTCGAATGACAGGCACTATCGTCGACAGCAAACTGACGTTCCACGAGACATTGACGGGACAGGTTCGGCACACGATCGCAACGTCTGGCAGCAGTTCGGTTGCGTTCGCTCCGGATCGGCGCTCGGTTGCACACGTGGCGAGCGATAATACGGTTCACATCGTGCCGCTATTTCCACTGTCCAAACATCTGTCGATCACCCGCGTGGAAATGGATGCTGCACTCGCCGACCTCGGCTCGAACGATGCCAGGAAAGCATTCCGTGCGGTGCGGTTGTTGGCCTCCGATCCAAAGATGGCGGTGCCATACCTCCGCGAAACGATCCCGCCGACCAAACTCCCAGTGGATGTCGCAGCCACGATTGCGAAACTGGATTCGTCGCAGTTTGCCGAACGCGATGCGGCCACCAAACGCCTGATCGAAATCGGCTCTGCTGCATCAGGTCCGTTGCAAATCGAACTGAAAAACACCGACTCCGTCGAGTTACGCACGCGAATCGAACAGATTCTTGCGACCCACGGCACGACGTCTGCAAACGACCTTCGCGCGCATCGTGCTCACGAGATTCTCGATATCCTCGACACCGCCGAAGCTCGATCGCTTCGCGAGTCGTGGGTCAAAGGCGAGCCTTCGATTTTGACAGCGATAGCGAAAGCCAAGCCACGAAACGCACCATTCGCATTCGCGGCGACGCCAAAAGTGACGCCGTGAGTGCAATGCGTTAGCGTTCTGTCAATCCTGCCGCAGGTTCATTTCGCGCGAGATACGATATTCGCAAACCGTTGCAGTTTGGCCGCATCGTCGTTACGGTAGTACCAAATGTCTCTTTGGATCGGGAACCGTCGCCATGCGGATTGTTATCGCCGTTTTGTTTGTCCTGACCGCGACGGTTGGCTATTTCGCGGCCGAACCGAAACCGGCGGTGAAGTCGCCACTCGCTGAGGCACGGCAACGCTTGTTGAAAGGCAATTATGCTGAAGCGCGTGCGGAATACGAAAAGTTTCGCGGCGATGAGAAGCTTAGGCCCGATGCGGTGACGGGCATCGTGGCGGCATGGCGAGCCGAGGGCGAGTACGTCAAGGCACGCGAAGCGATCGATGCCGGGCTCCGGGTTCTCCCTGATTATCCGCAACTCCTGGCAGTGCGTGCGGATCTGCTTTACGACACCGGTGACTGGGACGAAGCCCTGAAAGATGCCGAAACCGCGATTCAGAAGGACGATGCCCAGTTCCTCGCACGCTGGGTACGGGCACGCATCATTCGCGATCGGGGCGACCACGAACGCGCCGATAAGGAAGTCCGCTGGTTCGTTCGCACGTATACCGCACTCAGCAACGCGGGCAAGGACATCACCGACCCGGATCGGCTGCTGCTCGTCGGCCTTGCTGGGGCCGAGAACGCACGTTGGAACAACCTGGCGAATCAGTTTAAATTCATTCTGAACGAAGTGTACAGCGACGCGATCAAGCTCGAACCCGATATGTGGGCGGCTGAGTATTATTCTGGGCGAATGTTGCTCGAAAAGTACAACCGTCCCGAAGCGGTGGAGGCGTTCGACAAGGCGATCAAAATCAACCCGAATGCGGCGGAACCGTACGTCGGTAAGGGGTTGGCCGCGATGCAGCGTTACGAGTTCAAGGAAGCCGAGGAGTTTGCGGAACTGGCGTTGAAGCGGAACCCGAAACTAGCGGAAGCGCTGCACCTCAAGTCCGATGTCGCCTTTCGCGGTGGCGATTTCCCCGCTACCGAAAAGACACTGCTGACGGCGAAGGCGATCAACCCGCGCGACACCGTGGCGCTCGGCAAACTCGCCGCGTGTTACCTCGTGCAGAAGAAGCTCGCCGAATACGACGCGATCGTCAAACAGGTCGAAAGTTACGACGCGAAACCGGGCGTGTTTTACTACGAACTCGCCGAGTATCTCGAAGACCGCAAACTGTATACGAAGGCCGAGGAGTTCTTCCGCAAGTCAACCGAACTCCGGCCGAAACTGGCGGGGCCGCGCACGTCGCTGGGGATGCTGCAACTGCGTATGGGGCAGGAAGCCGAGGGGCGGAAGATCCTCGATCAGGCGTTCAAGGCCGACCCCTTCAACGTCCGCGTGTCGAACATGCGGAAGGTGATGGACCACATCGACAAATACGCGATCCTCAAAACCGCGCACTACGATGTCAAATACGATGCCAAGACCGACAAAATTCTCGCCGCGTTCGTTGCCGAGTATCTGGAAGAAATCCATATCGAGTTGAAAACGCAGTTCGATTACGAGCCGACGGGCCGCATTCCGGTCGAGTTGTTCAGCCGCAAGGACATGTTCGCAGGCCGCACGATTGGGCTGCCCGATCTGCACACGATCGGCGCGTGTACGGGGCGGGTGATCGTGATGGCGTCGCCGCACGCGGTCGGCGTGCCGAAGCCGTTCAACTGGGGCCGCGTCATGCGGCACGAACTCGTCCACATCTTCAACCTCACGCAGACGGACTTCCAATGTCCGCACTGGCTGACCGAAGGGCTGGCGGTGCGGAACGAGAACATGGAACGCCCGTTCCCCTGGATGGAAACGCTGAGAGAGCGATACGACGACGGCACGCTGTTCAACCTCGATACCGTGCTGATGGGTTTCGTGCGGCCACGCAGCCCGTCGGAGTGGGGCCTAGCGTACTGCCAGAGTGAGATCTACGTCGAATACACCGTCAAGACCCACGGCGAAAAAGCGATCGCGAAACTCCTCGATTCCTACCGCCAGGGCCACGACACCACGAAGGCGATACAGACGGCGTGCGGTGTTTCAAAAACCGATTTTGAAAAAGGCTATCGCTCGTACATCGAACAACTCCTCAAGCCGTACCGTAACGGTGTGGAGAAGAAGAAACCCGACGAGAAACCGCTGACGTACGATGAGCTGATCGAGGCCCAACGGAAAGCCCCCGATGACATCGAACTGATGGCGAAGCTGTCCGAGGTGTCGTTCATTCGTGGGAAAATCGCCGATGCACGGAAGTTTGCCGATGCGGTTCTCGAAAAGAAGAAGGGCCACCCGACGGCATCGGTGGTGAAAGCGCGATTGCTGGCCCGTGCGGGCGACGACGAAGCGGGCCGCGAGATTCTCGAAGTCGCACTGAAGGCACAACCCGACGACTTGCGGTTACTCGCCACCGTGGGACGATATTACATCGAAGCGAAAGAGTTCGACAAAGCGGCCGAGGTGCTGGAGAAACGACGCAAACTGGCTCCGCTCGACGAAGATTTGCTCCAACAATTATCGCGATTGTACATTGCTACGAAGAACGACGAGAAGCTGATCGACGTGCTGAAGGTGATCGTGGCACACGACCCCGACGAGTTCGATGCGCGAATCAAGCTGGCGAAGGCGAGCCTGACCATGAAGAAGTTTGCCGATGCCGAGTTGTATGCCCGCGACGCGATTCAGATTGACGTGATGAACGAAGACGCGCGTGCCGTGTACCTCGAAGCGTTAAAGGCCGCCGGAAAGGCCGACGAAGCGGCAAAATTGGCGAAGCGGTTCGCCGACTGAGATTCGGAAATGGCCGCGATGTTCAACCGGTGCTAGAATCTCTTACATCGAGAATATTGTCAATGACGCTCGGGCAGTTGCAGACGCGGATTCGCGAACTCTACGGCGAGAAAGATGCGCGGCGTGGCGTCGAAGGTACGTTCATGTGGTTCATGGAAGAAGTCGGCGAACTCTCGGCGGCGTTGCGGGGCGGCACCCACGAAGAACGCGTGCTCGAATTTGCCGACGTGCTGGCGTGGCTGAGTACGCTCGCCAATAATGCGGGCGTCGATCTCGATGACGCCATCGCCCGGAAGTACGGCACCGGCTGCCCCGGTTGCCAACACACTCCGTGCGACTGCCCGACGGCGGACAAGCCCTAATTTTCACTGGTTGACAGGGGATCTCATGCGGAATCTGCGGTTCGTTATCGCTCTCATCGCGCTGGTTTTCCTGTCGGATCCCGTCGTCGCGCAATCGTACACGATCAAAGTGACCGCCGCGAAGGTCGGCCTGCCTGCCGGGCGTTTCACGTCCGAATCCGACGATGCCGGCCAGGGTTCGTACATCGCCAAGAGCAACATGTGGACGCCGGTTTACGTGCAACTCGAAGTGATGCGCGAGGAAAAACGCTCTCTAGCCATCGTGGTCGAAACGTCGGACCCTGACGACCTCGGTGCCGCGTATGCGGTGCCGTTGCAGAACCTGTCGGATCGGTTGCCCGGCACGAAAATCGAGCCGACCGAGTTGAGCTACCTGCCGTACATTCGCACGAATGGTCGCAGCGAACTGACGGTGTCCGTTCGCGAAATCGGCAAGGGAAGCCCCGCCGAGTGGCGTCAGGTTTCCGAGCCGTTGCGGTCGAACTACATACGTAGCCGCGATACCTCGCACTACGTCGTGCTGTCGCTCGGTACGAACCTCGCGGGTTTCACGTTGCCGAAGGAAGAAGTCGAAGACGCGAATCCGGGTACGACGCGCAAGGGCCTACGCGGTGGCCGCATCGAAACCGCCGCGATTACCGATGTCGCGATGATGCCCGATCAATGGTTCGGTTACGATTCTGCCGACCTCGTGGTGCTTACGACGGGTGCGGTCGACGTGAACAACTTCCTGACGCCGCTCTTCACGTCGCCGACGCATCGGCACCGTCTCGAAGCGTTACTCGAGTGGGTTCGCCGGGGTGGGCGGCTCGTCGTCAGCGTCGGCTCGAATGTGGCCATCGTCAAGGAATACCCGCTGTTACAAGAACTGCTGCCCGTCGAGATTCGCCGCGATAATCCATCGGAACCGGTGAAGGAACTGACGCTCGAATGGGCGTTACCCGGCACGAACAAACGGCTGTTGCCGTTGGCAACGAAGCAGGGAACGATGTTCCCCTTGTGCAATTTTACGCCGAAGCCCGACCGCGGCTTCCGCCAGATGATCCCGCCGTCCGACGATGAAACGGGCACGAAGCGCGCGATGGTGCAAGGCGCGTACGGCATGGGCCGCGTCACGCTCGTCGGCTTCGACCTCGACCGTTCGCCGTTCACCGATTACGTGGGCCGCGCGGACTTCTGGGATCTGCTGTTGCGCGAGGCCGGTTCGCCGCGTGCCTCACTCGGTAGCGGCATCAAGAATAATGCAGGTTATAACAGTCGCTATGATTCGGAAGATGAATTCGCCAACCGCCTGCGTTCTCACATCGACACGTTCGCCGGGGTGCCGGTCATCTCGTTCGGCTGGGTGGCACTGTTCATCGTGCTGTATACGTTGCTGATCGGGCCGATCGAATACTTCATTCTGAAGAAGGTGTTCAAGCGCCTCGAACTGACGTGGATCACGTTCCCGATCATCGTCCTGACGGTCAGTACGATCGCGTACTTCACCGCGTATGCCTTGAAGGGCAGCGATTTGAAGGTGAACAAGATCGACCTCATCGATATCGACACGAGCACGAATCGCGTTTACGGCCGGACGTGGTTTACGATCTTCAGCCCGCGCCGCGAAGATTATCGCATCGGCATCGAACCGAGCGATGGCTGGGTAAACAAGACCAGCGAGCAACCGGGAGCCGGTGCCCTGATCGACTGGGTCGGCGGCGCGCATTCGGGGAAATCGAGTTTCTTCCGCCGTTCGTATTACTACCAGATCGACACGCCGGGGAACGCCAACCGCGTGCCGTTCGGCGATGGCATCGTCGATGTGCCGATCCAGGTTTGGTCGACCAAGGCATTCGCCGCCGACTGGTCCGCACCGATCGAGAAAGCCAACCCGTTGATCGTCTCGGACCTCATCCACCCGCCATCGGATAAAACGACCGTCTCCGGGTCGTTCGTTGCAAACCTGCCATTCAAGGAAATTCGCGACGTCTACCTGATCTACGCGGGCAAGGCGTACAAGTACGACAACCCGATCACGCCGGGCACGAAGGTCAATGTCGTCCTGATCGGTAAGGACGATCCCGATTGGTTGACCGCAATCGATGTCGTCGCGGGTACGAGTACACTCGTATCGAAGAAGCCGAACACGCCCGGCACCGTTACGGGCAACCCGCAACTGTTCCGCGTGATGTTTCACGATGAAATTCAGAAAACGAACGACAGTGTGGCACCCGAAAACGCGACGCTGCGGCGGATCGATCAATCGTGGCGGCTGTCGGATCAGCATCGCGACGAACTCATCCTCGTCGGCAAACTCGCACCGACCCGCGAAGCTTCTGCGGAGGCGATGTTCACCGAAACGAACTCGGCCTCGCCGACGAAACTCTGGTTGAAAGATCTGCCCGGCAAGGCCAACGCACGGCTCCCGCAACAAGGCACGCTGCAACAAGAAACCTACGTTCGGGCTTACATCCCGATCCGGCCGAACACCC
Organism: Limnoglobus sp.; assembly: GCA_043785305.1. Classification (GTDB taxonomy): domain Bacteria; phylum Planctomycetota; class Planctomycetia; order Gemmatales; family Gemmataceae; genus Limnoglobus. The sequence goes on from JAYVXI010000295.1 coordinate 7,234, forward strand.
GCAAATAACTATTCCTCGCTGAGAACGACATGATCGAGACACGCGACCTGACGAAAAAGTACGGCGACCTCTTCGCCCTCGACCGCCTGACGCTGAAGCTCGACAAGGGCGATGTCTTCGGTTTCATCGGGCCGAACGGCGCGGGGAAAACGACGACGATGCGAATCCTCGCCACGCTGCTGAACCCCAGTTGGGGCGAGGCGAGCGTCTGCGGATATTCGATCTACACCGGCTCGAAAGACATACGGCGTGCCATCGGCTACATGCCGGACTTCTTCGGCGTCTACGACGACATGAAGGTCATCGAGTACCTCGAATTCTTCGCGGCAGCGTACCGCATCAAAGGCCCCGAACGCCGTAAGAAATGCGATCAGGTGCTCGACCTCGTCGACTTGGGTTACAAGCGAGACGCACTCGTTACGAGCCTTTCGCGCGGGATGACGCAACGCCTCGGGTTGGCGCGTGTGTTGCTCCACGAACCGCAGGTGCTGCTGTTGGATGAACCCGCCAGCGGCCTCGATCCGCGTGCCCGTATCGAAATGCGCGAGCTAATCAAAGAGCTTCGCGGCATGAACAAAACGATCATGGTGTCGTCGCACATTCTCCCGGAACTCGCAGACATCTGCAACAAAATCGGCATCATCGAACGCGGTAAATTGCTCTTTAACGACGATGTCAACTCCGCAATCCGGCAGGTTCGCCAGAAGCACATCTACAACGTCTCGGTCGGCAAAGAGCAGAACGAACTCGCCGCGAAGAAAATTCAAAGCTACTCGGAAATCGAAGCCGTCGAACTGACTGGCGAGGGCAATACGATCAAGGTCACGCTGAAAGATGCGCACGACGACGGCTGTTTCCTCCCCGAGCGACTCATCGCCGAGGGGTTCAAACTGCGCGCCTTCCAGGAAGAAGAAATCAACCTCGAAGACGTCTTCATGCGGATCACGAAAGGCATCACAAACTAACATGGCAGGGCGCATCAACTGCAACAGTTGCGGGGGTAAGGTCGTCGTACCTGCGGGGCACTCGCGTGCCAAAATCCGCTGCAACCATTGCGGGTATTATGCCGAAGTGCCACCCGATCAGCGATCGACGTTAGACGAAGACGGCGCACCCACTGCGGCACCCGCCCGTGAGGTCGCCACGGCAACGACCGATACTTCCGTTAAGAAAAAAAAGAAAGTCAAGCGGGCGGCCGATCCGCGCGACAATCGACCGCAGTTCGAGGACGAAGAGCCAACCGGGCCGTATTTGCTCGAAGGCACGCAAGACGAAGACGACGACAAGCCGTATGCGGTGCCCGGAGACGGTACGAAACTGTGCCCGGATTGCCGGGTGAAACTGCCGCTCGATGCGAAGCAATGCGTCCATTGCGGCATCGATCTCGTCACGAAAAAGAAGCCGAAGAAATCGTACGAGCCAATCGAGAAAGAGTGGGAGCCACGCTTCCCTTTACTCCTGCGATTGAAGGTCATCGCCGCATTGCAGCTCGTGAATGTGCTGATGGCGTTGTACATTAACAGCGGTGCGAATTCACCGTTTTTCGCGTTCGTGTCGCTGCTCATTCAAGGGGGAATGCAGGCGTTCCTCGTCGGCACGTTTCAGATGATCGGCGTCAAGCGAACCGCCGAGGGGCAGGTGACGATCACGAAGACGTGGCGGATCGCGTTCATCCGCATCAACAGCGTGCCGGTGGCGTGGAAGAAGAGCCACGGCATGGGCATCATCGCGACTTACAATCCGGGTTTGCTCGAATGGTTCACGCTCGTCTACCTGCTGTTGCTATTCCTCATCCCCGGCATCCTGTTCTACTGGTTCATCATCCGGCCAGAACGCTTTGAAGTCGCGCTCTGCGACACGTACGGTAGCACCGACGATATTCTCTTCCGCACCACGAACCGGGACGAAGCCGACGACGTTTGCAACGTCATCAGCAACTGTTCGGGCTTGATGTATAAGTCAGTGGTGTAAGCGATAAACGTCATTTTGTCGGGGTCGGCTTCGCTTTGATGAACTGCCAGCGTTCGTCGAACAACCCGGCATCGACGACCTCGACCGCAGCGGGGTCGGCCTTCGTCGGCTTCGGTTTCAGCACCGCCCAGTCGCCGAGCCGCGGGTAGAGTTGCGCATTCGTGCCGGTGAATTCCGCCGCATGAAAACTATGCCCGCTATTGATGACGATGTAACGGTTGGGTATCTCTTTGTTCGGGTAAATCATCGCCGGGAAGTGCGACTTCGGGTCGTACGTTTTGCCATTCACAATGAGCGTGTCTCTGGTCCACGTGATCGGAAGATGTTGCATCGCTTCAGCGATGCGCGGATTGCTGGCAGGATCGCCGAACAGGACGACGTTTCGCCCTTCCAGCCCTCCGCGCGCAACCGGCGTTTCACTAAACTTGCCGCGAAAAAACTTATCCCATTCGCTACGAAACTGGTTCAATCTCGCCATCGCGAATGCATCCGTTTCCGTTGTCCAGCCTTTCGCATTTGGTGGGAAGACTACGAATTCTTTAATGAACGCATCGTCGATCGGCCCTTGCAGTTCGCGTATTTTCTCTAATGTTTCCGACGCGAAGTCCGAATCGATATTGGCCCACTTGCCACCGACCTTGTGAAGTAAAGCTCCATATTTAACATTGGCAAATGGAATCACTTGCCCGTCGATCGTAGCGGTAGCGGGTAACGAGTATCCAGCCGCTTTGCGATCGAACAGACTAAGCCTGCGGATGTTCTTCGTCGTCAATTCGACTTTCGTTTTCGTCCAAGTTCCATCGAGTACAGCGCGTTCGTAATGCGCGTCGAGTGCTTCAATTCTGGCCCATGACGCTCTGTTGTAAGAAAGCGTATACGTGACGAAGTGGATTTTCTCGGGCCAGCCACGGGGCAACGCCAAGTGCTTGCGATACTCGTCATCGCACTTCGCGAACCACTCGGGTGGCTGCTTGTGTTCGAGGCCGGGCGCGACGATGTGCGTCATCGTTTTGGGGAAATTAGGGATCGCCTTTAGTGCGTTCTCGATGTTGTCTGCGGCCGCTTTCTGCGGGTCGATCTCGCCGGAGTAGGCGACGATTGGGACGTTGAACGCATTCTCCGCGTAATCGACGGCATCGTAAATGTGCAGGCACGCTTCCTGATAATCGGGCAACTTCGCAGGCAAGTTCTTAATGTAGCCGCGAGTGGTGGTGAACCCCGCGCCGGGGCCGATGACCGCGAACTCAAACGGATTGTGCAGTCCGATGTGCCACGTACCCGCACCGCCCATCGAGAACCCACGCAGAACGATTTTTGAGTTATCGAAGTTTCGTTTTCGGTCCGTACTCATTCCGAACCACTGAACACTTTGTACTACATCGGTTTCACCAGCCCAACGATACGCATTGTTACCGCGACCGTACGGCTCCAGCACGATGTAATCTGGCCCCTTCGCCAACGGCTTCGCGTTCTCGGCGCTCGCAATGAACTTCACTTCGGTCAACGTCTGATCGCGACCGTGCAACACGATGTCGATGCGATGCGTCTTCGCGTTCTCGGCGGTGTACCCGATGGGCAACGTCACTTTGAACGGCTGAACCGAACGATCGATGTCGGAGTAATAACCGCGAATCATCGGCTTGCCGCGCAGTTCGAGCCACGGGGCTTTTCCTGATGCGACCGCCTTCGCACGTGCCAGACCGGCATCGAGCGCGATCAGTGTTTGTTTGCCCGAATCTTTCGTGAAATATTCGCCGTGCCGCACGATCCACTCGGCGGCCTTCAGGTAAATTTCGACATCGGCTTTCCGCGGGATCGACGTTGCTTTCGGCAATGCCTCGAAGGCTTCACGGAGTGCGTTCGTCTTCGCTTCGATCTGTTTGAGGACGTCGGGATCGACGGGCACCGCGTTCGCGGGTGCGAAATTCGGCTGCGCGAATGCCACCGATGACATGCACAGGAGAGCAAGGAGGGAACGGATCACGGCGAGTCTCGTGGGGTTGCGGTCGAGTTCCCCAAAGGTAACGACTTTTGGCACGTCTCGCAAGCAGGCGTTTCGTAGGTACAATCTTTTGAGAGACTGGGCGTGATGCAGCTTCGCGTGTGCGGGCTGACTGCTCGGGTCAATACTGAGGGTGTCGAAAATGTTTCTGAAGCTGTTTGCGATCTGTTTCATAGGGCTGGCGATGGTCGCCGCCAACGGGGCACGTGCCGCGAATCCCGTCGTCGTCATCGAGACTTCGCTCGGCAAGGTCAAAGTCGAGTTGTACGAAGACAAGGCCCCGATCACGGTCAAGAACTTCCTCGCGTACACCGAAGACAAGTTCTACGATGGCACGATCTTCCACCGCGTCATGGGCAAGGAGAACTCGGGCCGCGATTTCATGATCCAGGGTGGTGGCCACACGCCGGACCTGAAGGAAAAGGACAACAAGAAGAAGTCGATCAAGAACGAGTCCGCAAACGGCTTGTCGAACGCACGCGGGACGATCGCGATGGCCCGCACCGGTGACCCGGACAGTGCGACCTGCCAGTTCTACATCAACGTCGCCGACAACACCGGCCTCGACAAGGCCAACGACGACGCGGGCCACGGCTATTGCGTGTTCGGTCGGGTCACCGAAGGAATGGATATCGTCGATAAGATCAAGGCCGTGCCCACCGTCAAGCGCGGCGGCCAAGGCAACTTGCCGAAGGAAGACATCGTCATCAAGAGCGTACGACTGGATAAATAGTTTTTACGCAGTGGTGAGTGAGTAGTGGCGATTCTCGCCACTACTCTGAGGGTTCGATGATTGCGGTCATCGAACCTTCGCATCTCGGAATCGTTGGGTCTGGGCCGTAGGCGTGAATCTGTTCTTGCTTGAGTTCGGCATGTTCTTTCGACGTCGTCAGCACGACGGCACGCCCTTGCTTATCGACCTGTTCCGCGAGTTTGTAGCCCTTTTCCACCGGGTGGTTGAAGAGTTCCTTAAGCAACAAAATCACGTAGGCATAACTGTGATCGTCGTCGTTTAAGAGAATGACGTGGTACGGCGGTTGACGCCGCGTCCGCGTTTCACTTTCCGTTTCGAGTTCAGGTAGCGTTGCGGTCTGGCTCATGCGGTGGTCCTGCCGTGCGGGTGAAAGCCCATTGTAACCGTCGTGGCATACGCTGCAATGGACTACTTTCCGTTCGTGAGTTTTGGCACTTCGTGCGAACCCGTCGCGGCAAGTTCAGCAGTCAGTCGACCGAAACACGCGATGGCAATATCGTCGTTCTGCGGTCGCCCGTTCGCATGTTTTCGCACGGAAGTGATGAGCCGTTCGCCGATGGTTGCCGGACGGTTGGCCGGTCCCGTCGACGACGGGTCGAAGATCGCTTTCGTCACGCCAATCATCTCGAACATATCGCCCGCCGGCGACATCGCATCCGATACGCCATCGGTGAACAACAAGATGTTGTCGCCTTCTTCAAGTTCGAGTTCGATCGATTGATATTCAAAGCCGGTGACGAGGCCGAGCGGCAACCCACTGAGATCGTTAGTAATCACTTCGTCGAACGATTTGTCCGAAAGCCGAAAGCGGTTCGGGTTGATGTGGCCTGCGTTCACCAGCACCACATTATGCGTCATCGGGTTGAGGATGATCGCGGCCATTGTGACGAAGCGATCGCCGATCCCACCGCGAATGAGTTGCTCGTTGAGGAGGTTGACTGCGGCGGCCAAGCTCGGTTGCGTGAGGATGCAGTAGCGGGCTTCGGCACTCAGTTTTGCCATAAGAAGCGAAGCGGGCACGCCCTTCCCTGCCACGTCGCCGAGCATAATCGCGATGCGGCCATCGGGCAACGTGATGAGATCGTAGTAGTCGCCACCGACGGTTTGAGCCGCACTGTAGATGGCGTAAAATTCGTAACCCTTCGCGACGGGCATGTCCTTAGGTAGGAAGCCGAGTTGCACTTTCTTCGCGATTTCGATCTCGTTTTGCTGCTTCTCCCGCGCCATGTTGTTTTCTTGGTACGTCGCCTTTTCAATCGCCACCGATGCGAGGTTCGCGACGATGAGCAACATTTTCAGGTCGTCTTCTCGAAACTTCTTGCTGCGGTCTTGCGTGTCGAGTTGGAGTGCGCCGATGGCGACGCCTTCGGTGGAAACGAGCGGCACGCACATCACCGAGCGGATGCGGAATTCGGCAATCGACTGCGCCGCGCCCATCGCGGCATCGGACGACGCATCTTCGCTGAGGTACGCCGTCTGCGATTCCATGCACTTCCGCACGATCGTCTTGCTGAAACGGTGGTCGTCGCCGGGAGTGGAGCGTCGCGCCTTCACGACTCTCGGAATGAGCTTTGTGCCCTCGCTGAGAATGATGAAGCAACGGTCCGCCTGCCGGAACACTCCGAGAATGCTATCGGCAATGACGTTCAAAAGCGGGTCGAGCTCGTTCGCCTTGGACAGCGCGACGCTGATATCGAGGAGCGCCCGCAACTTATCGTTCGGCTGAGCACCGAGCAGTTCCGCCGTCGGTCGAACGGCCACCGTCGATTCGACATTGCTCATGTCGGCAACGTCGGTACCGTCGGAGTTTTCTTCGGGTTCGACTTCGCCGGGGCCGAACTCGCGAGGGAGTTTCAGTCGCGGTTTGGCAGCCGCAACGGCTTTTTCGTCCTGATACAGATACTGGAAGTCGCAAATTTTAATTCTGTCGTCGTGTTTCAGATGATGCGGTGCGGTGATCGCACGATTATTCACGAACGTGCCGTTACGGCTATTGAGGTCTTCGATGAAGAACTCGCCATTTTTGATGATGATTTTCGAGTGTTGCCGACTGACCGCATGATTCGGCACGACGATCCCGCACTTGTCTTCCCGGCCGAGGATCACCTCTTGCGCCTTCAGAATGTGTGTCTCGGAGGCACCGGTCGAGCCGGGCGATTTGATCAGAATAAGGGTCGGCATGGCGTTCATCCGAAGCAACGGAAGGTCTATCGAATACGATTTTACCGAGATTCCGAACGTGGTGCAAGAAATCCGTACTGCGAGTTCCACAGGTTTTGGACGAAAAGCGACTAGAATAACAGCGAACACCTCAAGGAGCCAAAATATGCCGAAGAAACCGCGTTCGCGGGCTGCATCACCGAAGACCGTTGGAGGGATCCTCGGCGTCGGGTTGGACAACTCCGATGGCGAGAAGCGGGTGACGCGCACCGATGAGATGGTGCTTCTCGGCGGTTCGCGCGAGACGCACGAACGGATGCAGGAGACTGCGATTCGCTTCAGCGAGAGTCTGGAACAACGCGGCAAACGGCTCGAAGAGACTTCGGTTGAAGAAGTCGTCGATCTGCTACGCAAGGCATCCGAAAAAACTAAGTGACGGTCAAACCCTTTTCTCACTTTGGCGAATAGCCGTTCGCGAAACCTTTCCCTGCTATGTCAGGTATCTCTCGACGAGGGTTCCCGTGGCCGACGTTGCCGACACCGAGCTTGTCCGTCGCTGTGCCAGTGGCGAAGTCGGCGCGATGCGGGAACTCGTACAGCGATTCCAGGACGATGTTTTCGGCGTCAGCGTGCGAATGCTGCGGAACGCCCACGATGCGGAAGATGTCTCGCAAGAGGTGTTTCTCAGGGTATTTCGCAGTTTGCACCGCTGGGATCGCGAGCGCCCGCTTCGACCATGGGTACTGACAATTGCGGTGAATCGCTGTCGTACGGCACTCTCGAAGCGGAGCAAACTGCCAGAATTGGTCGATTATTTGCAAGAGTCCGCAGCCGCTGTACCCGACACCGATGGCAACGAATTGACGGTCGAGATTCGTGCGGCCGTCGAAGAACTTCGACCCGATTACCGCGAAGTGTTCGTACTGTTCCACGAACGCGGCCAGAGTTACGAGGAAATTTCCGAAGTCGTCGACCGGCCCGTTGGCACGATCAAAACCTGGCTGCACCGGGCACGTGCCGAGCTTCTGGATCGCCTGAAACGCAGAGGTTTCGTCCCGCCTGAACCGACTCGCGCGAAAGCGCCGTGAAACTATGAACGACCTAAACTCGAACTCCGCCGAATGCGAACGCATCGCCGCATTGGTGACACGCATACTCGACCGCGAAGCGAGCGCCGAGACGTTAGCCGACGATTCGCACCTGGTCGAATGTACCGCGTGCCGCGAAATGGTTGCGATCAGCGAACAATTCCCGTTGCCAACGCCGAAGCCTTCGATGTTGTTTACCGAGCGTGTCGTGCGGGCGGCGGATCGCGACTTCCGGCAACGTCGGCGAACCCGCTGGATGGTGCGAAGCGGCGCGATGGTAATGGCGGCCTCGGTGTTGGTGGCCGTGGTGGCTATGAAACCGTGGGCAGCGAAACCGAACGAAATTGTGCAAGTACCGGAAGTGAAATCGACCGTGAAACCGGTGAAGATCGAGCAATCGTTCGCGGAAGCGGGTTCAGCATTCGTGTCGATCACGCGGAAAGCGACTGATCAATCGTTGGCCCCCGCCGTTAATTGGATCGCCAGCCGCGATGCGACTGTGCCTGCCGAACGCACAGAAATTCGCACTCTGGCAAACCTGCCGAATGCCGCGAAAGATGGCATCGAGCCGATCGCAAACACCACGAAACGTGCGTTTAATCTGTTTGTCCGCGATGTCGCCGGTTTAACTGCGTCCGGCAAAATGAAGTCGTAACCCCAACGCGGATCGCCCATGCGAGTTACCCGATACGCCACCCTGGTTCTCATCGCGTTGGCCTGCCTGCCAACGGTCCGCGCCGCCAATCCGGCACGCGATGAGTTACTGAAACTCGTACCGCCCGACACGGCGGTCTGCCTCGTGGTGCAAGGTCTGCGCGATCGCGCGAAAGCGATCGGCGAATCGCCCTTTTCCACGTGGGTGGCCGAGAAGTTCGCCCCGCTGGTCAACGCATCGGGTGATATTCAGAAGATTCGCGACACCGAGAAAATCCTGACCGCGATACTCGGCATCAGCACCGCCGACCTTCGCGACGAACTCCTCGGCGACGCGCTCGTTCTCGCGTATCAACCGGGGCCGCCGGGCAAACCCGAAGCGGAGAGCGGCTCGATTCTGCTGAAGGCACGCAACCCCGAAACGCTTCGCAAACTCATCGACAAGTTCAATGCGGCCCAGAAGGATGGCGGCGAATTGACCGAAGTGGTCGAACGCACGCACCGCGAACGGACGTATCAGCGTCGCGTCAAATCGAACGGCAAATCCGAGTTTTACATTCTCGATGGTGGCCTGTTTGTGTTTGCGGCGCAAGAATCCGCAATTACGGCGGTTATCGATCAGCAACTCGCGCCAGCGGACAGCGTACCGCGTGTCGCCAAGGCGATTGCGGATCTCGGCGTCGCCGATGCGTTCCTCGTCTGTTGGGTGAATCCACGTCGGCTCGATGCGGAGATTCTTGCCCACGCCAAAGCGGCCGAGGAACCGAAAGACCGGGCGGCACGCGAACAGGTACGCAAGTTGTGGTCGGCAGTCGATCAATTCGCGATTTATCTCGATGTGCGTAGCGATCTCGAAATCGGCATCGCCGCCACATACCGTGCGGAAGCGATGCCGCCCGAGTGGAAGAATGCCTTCGACGCTGCCCCCGCCCGTTCCGCGCTTTGGCAGTCGATCCCCGACGATGCGATGCTCGCGATCACCGGCCATGCTACGGCGAATCAGATTATCGGCTTGATGTTGTCGTTTTCACCCGAAACGGACAAGTTGTCGGCACGCAAAGAGATCGAAAAAGCGCTCGGCGCGATTGTCGGGAAAGAGAAGCTGCCTGCGGTGTTGTCGGGCGTTGGCCCGGACATCGCGATCTGGGCGGCGAAGCCGAATAAAGGCTTTTTCCCAGCGATCGCGATGGCGGTGCAAGTCGATGCGACCGACCCGTCGGTGCCCGTTGCCGTCAAGAAAGCAGTCGACTTTTACGCGCAGTTCGCCCAGTTTGAGTACAACCGCAAAAACGACGACGCGATCGAGTCAATCGACGACAAAACCGGCGGTTGGGACGTGAAATCGTTCGCCAACCCGAAGCGGTTCCCCCCTGGCGTCGAACCGGCTTACAGCATGAAGGATGGCTACCTGCTCTTCGGCAGTTCCCCCGCCGTTGTGCGGTCGTTTGTCGCACCGACGAAGCGTGAAAGTGCCACCGCCGATGTGCCACTCGTGCGGGTGTCGGCCACCGCCGTTCGCGAGTATCTCAAAATGCATCAGACGCCCGTGGTTCAGTGGCTATCGGAAGTGCAATCGCGGCCGGTTGACGATCTTCAGAAGGAACTCAAATCGCTGGCGGACATCCTCGAAGCGTTCGACCGCATCGAACTCGTCGTTCGCGGTAACGGCCAGAAAATCCGCCTCGGGTTGAAGGTGAAGTTCGTGCAATCGCTGGAAAAAGTGACGAAGTAAATCGACGTAAGTCACATTTGCGGAAGCTCCAAAACTGGTTTTTCGGGTGTTTTCGCGTCTCAAAATGCCCTTTTTTGATCGCAAACGACTGATTTGTTTCGAGGGATTTTCCCGTATCTCGAACTCACATCGTGGGTTGTGTCGAATGCTCTCCGTTCGGCACTCGGCGAAAGTACCGACCGAAAATCGACCGAGTGCGACATAAAATCGACCGACCACGACACAAAATCGACCGGACGCGACATTCTCACGACACTTGGAGACACTTTTGAGTACGTCCGTGCAAGACACGAATTCCGACTTACGTCGCATCGCCTCCGATTTTTTGACTTCCTGAATTCGTGTGGGTGGTCGGTCAGAAGTTGAAATTCACTCGCTCCCGCCAAGCAATCGCGTTACGTTCGCCCGAATCTGCGCTGCCTCCGCATACTGGTGTTTCTCGGCCGTCGCGAGCGCCCAGCGCAGATGCTCGCGGGCTATCGGAATGTCCTTTTTGTAGCCCTTCGATAGCAATGCCGTGCCCAAGTTGTATCGACAATTCATTTGCGAATGCAAATCATTCAGGCTTTCCAAGATTGGCACAATTTCCCGATAGATACGGATCGCCTCATGAGTCTCGCCGCGCTGCTCGAGGATGATTGCGATATTCCCCATAGTCACTGCCTTCTCCCGTACATCACCGAGTCGTTCGTAAACGGGGAGTTCCTCCTCGCGGCGAATGCGTAACGCCTCATCAATCTGGCCGCGTCGCTGGAAGATGTCGGCGATCTTCCCCAGCGTCGCCGTCTTCGATCGCACGTCGCCGAGGTCGTGAAAGATGATCTTGATCGCTTCGAGATTGCGTAACGCTTCTTCGGTCTCGCCGCGTTGCAGGAGGATATCGACGATATTCCCCATCGTCACCGCCTTCAACCGCACGTCGCCGAGGCGCTCGTAGACAGGGATACATTCGTCGCGATAGATGCGTAATGCCTCATCAATCTGGCCACGTTGCTGGAGAATGTTGGCGATGCTACATCGGTAAACAGCTTCATCCACAAGCAACCCCAACCCGAGAATCGGTTTGAGTGCCTCGTTTTGAAGCATTTGCAACGCACCATCCAAATCTCCCTTCAGTTGAAGAATGTCAGCAATCTTGCGCGCAATCGCTGCTTTCGACCGCACGTCGCCGATGCGTTCAAAGATTACCAATGCCGAACGATAATGTTCGAGTGCCTTCTCCGGTTTACCTTGCGATTGTTCTAACTGCCCCCTCACGGTATCGAGTTCGGCTTTCAACTGTGGCTGCGTATGTTCATCAATTTTATCATTTGCCAACGTGTAGGAAGTTTCCGCTACTCGCCTGTTTCCTTCTTGAAACTGCAAGTAGCCTCGGACGAATTCCAATGCTCCCGGATTGGCGTTCCGTTTGGATGACATTTCGTAGATCGCGATTTGACCGCGAGCTTCGTCGAGTTTCCAGTCCCATGTGGCTTTCAATGAAGCAAAAAGATGTTCGTCGCCAAGTGCGGCGAGTAGTCTGGCATCGGATTCGGGCGTACCCGATGGACTGGAATACGACAGGTTCGAGCCGTAGGAACTCACTATGGGAGCAATAACAGTTTCACTCGGTTGAATCGTACACCAATAGCCGACGAAATCGCAGAAGTCGGGGGCTTGCGACTTCAATTGATATTCGAGCCGGGGCGGAATGTATATCACCCAAAAACAGCAGTAATCGCGTGTGAGGGCATCGCGTTGGACGTTGAGTTGGCGGAAGAGCGGAACTTCGTCGTCTCGCTTCCGTTCGCTAAGCGGATCGACGCTGTGAAGGAGGAGGATCGTTTTTTCGGCGGCCGCAACTTTGCCGATGGTCTGGTCGAGTTCCAGCCAAGGGTTGTTGAAGGTGAATTGCCCGAGATTCACCTGGCGCATTTGTGCCTGCACGCGCTCGCATTCGGCCTGAAACCACGCAACGACGTCTTCGAGGCCATTAGGCCGTTCCCCTCGAACGACGACCATCGCGAACCCTTCGCCGATCATTCGCTCGATGAAGCGACGGAGTGGCTTCTCATCCGCAGGGTCGAACGGCGAGGCGCGATTCGACGGATTGCGAACCAATTCGATGTCGTCGATTGTGGTCATGTCTCAAGGATTCCGAGTTCGGATTTGGCCTTCGTCACAGCTTTTGCAAAGCTCGGCATTTCGGCGATCAGCGGATGAACGTCGTACCAGTTTTCGCCGTTGTAGTGGAAGACATAGCGATGATATAGCAGACTCAGACATTTCGGATCGGCGTCGAGTCGTTTGGTTGCTCCGACATGACCCAATGCATGCCAATAGCCACCGATATCGAGTTTGTCGCGTATGTCGGAGCGTTCCTTGATGACAACTTGCTCGACGTCCTTTGCAGTTGTGATACTCCCATCGGCCTGAAGTGCTGCCAGGCGTGTCAGTGAGATCAACTCGCGAACCGAACCACCCGAGGCGAGTACGAGCCGATGTTGCGCAGACTTCTCTGGGATCAGTTTGTCGAGTTCCATTCGATTCCGCAATAAGTTTAACAACGGTTCCAACCCGGGTGCCCCGACGGTGGAATACGGGTCGTTTCGGTTACGAAGTTTCGGACTGGGAAGGCGAAATGGCGTGTAATACTTGCCCATATCTTCCGAAACCGGCTGGAGGTGAAGATCGAGTGGAGGAGTAAAAATCATGTTGCAATGCAGTTTTCGCAACGTGTCGCGACTACCGATCAAGAAAGAGTCGACCACTTTTGGGCTGTAACGATCCAGATTATCGACGACGACCAACAATTGTCGGCCGTTCGGTGCCAAAATATCTCTCGCGGAATCCAGCAGATTATTGACCGCATTCAGCAACGCACCCGGATACTTTCGGAGTACGGCTTTGACCTCGTCCTTGTGTTCACTCTTCCGTTTCACGAGAAAGGAAAGCGCGGTGAACAGTTTGGCGAATGAAGGGATTCCAACCTTCATTTCGAAGCCCGATTGGATCGATGCAATGTATTCTTTTCCCAAAGTGGTCGTTACGACATGTTCGGAAAACCAATCCTCAACCGGCTTGATGACGTTAACGGGTATCGGTGTTCCCACTTCGCGCATGTGCGATTCGATTGACCTGCAAAGCGTGATCAGGAAATCTTCCACGTCGAATTCATCGGGATTCATCTCTTGGTTCGAGTTGTAGTGGAGAGTTTCGTACTTATCACGAATTCCATGTTCGAATCGCAATAACTCCGTCGACTTGCCCGCACCGCGATGAGAAACAAACACGACGTATTCAAATGAAGCCCCTTTCGTGCGAAAGAGTCGTTCCAGTATTGCCAACCCCTTGTCGCCCCGCGCAGAGGCGAGGTCCACGTACCACGGATCGCCTTCGCGCAGCGGTACGTCGGGGAGCAGGTTTTTCGTAGCATCCGATAACGATTGCGCGGGGTGCTTGCCAACCATATTCGACCTCCGATTTCTTTTGCCATCTTAGCAGAATGGGATTGTTGCAAAGGATTCTGCTAAGAACCAGCCCACGGACATTCGTCCGTGGGCTGGTTGACACAGTATCAGTTGGAAGTGCGCTTTCGCCAATAGCCTGGTCTCCGCTTGTGATGACTGACGCAGGAAACCCAAATTCGATCGGGATACACTTTGAAAATCAACGAGTACGGGAAGTCGCGGAGGGCTGCGTATCGTTCGTTATCGTCACTCTCGAACCGCACCACTTCGTCGCCTGAGAACATGGGGTATCTCCGAAACGGGGAATCGCTTCAGAGATAAATGGTAGCGAATGTGTGGGTTATCGGGGTGGGGCGTCGTCGTCTGGTTCGTCATCAAATCCGATCCCGATATCGCCGCGAATGCCGCCTTCGACGGCGGAACGAGAAAAGATTTCGGGGACCATCGGCTTGCTGTTCGCGTGCCGCTTACGAAACTCCGCTTCGTGTCTCGCCATCGTTTCTGGCGACATATCGGCGGGCGATTCGTCCAGTTCATCCGGCGTCATAGTAGGCCTTCTTTTTTGAGGAACTTGTGGACGTTGGGGAGCTTGATTTTTACGTGGTCTGAACCGTGTTCGACCAGCACGCGATACGCTTCTGCGAAGCCTTCAGAAGGACTTTCTCTCGCATATTCTGTGAGCAGTTCCCTACCGTTAAATATATCATTTTGCCATGCTTTTTTCCAGCTCTCTTTGCCACTAAATCTGTCGTCCGCATCGACCGCGTGGCCGAGTTCGTGCGCGTATGTGCCGTCGGTACTGTGCCCGTGCTTCGCGTCAGTCTCCTTGCCGCCGTTGAGGTGAATTTTGACGTTGCCGAGGCCGTCGTGTTCAACAAAACCGAGGACGTTATTTTTCTTTTTGCTCGCGATGATTTTCGATTGCATAGATCAGCGGGTTCGCCTGGATGCTACGAGCCGTTGTCTGGAGATCGTTTTCAAACCGATCCCCCAAGCCCGGCTGTTGAAGTTCGTACCAATCGGCCGCGATTGAGGCTTCGATGGCCGCTTGTGGGTGAAACAGGATCGGCAACATTTCACACACTCTTGCGGTGACGGAAAACGTCGTCTGCGGAAACGCCCACGACGCCATCCGATTCGATTTCCGCGAAACGCCGACGCGACTCGGATTCCCACGCCGCGCGGATTGCATTGCTATCCTCGAACGAGGCGTCTTCCAGAAAATCGATCAGTTCCGATCGCTCTGTCGGGGACAACTGGATCGCCGCCGCTTTGACATCTTCAAGTATCGCTGACATGGCAAATCCCTCATGTGTTCGTTGATGATAGTTTAACCGGATTCCAAAAGTGATTCAACCAGCCTCCCCGAAGCAGTCGAAGCTCTGGCCGCAAATGGCGTCCGTCTCGCTCTATCGTCCGCCTCGCCACGGACGTTCGTTTGTGGGCCTTTATCGTCGGATGCGATCGTGCCAATAACCGCGTCGTTGCTTGTGATGAGCGATCGCGACGACGAGTATGCGGTCGTCGTACAGTTTATAAATCAACGAGTACGGAAAGTGATCGAGGATGGCGTAGCGGTACCCACCGTCTTCCTCAGCGTACATCAGCGAATTTGTGAGAATGCGATCGCGCGTCCGCATAATATCGGCTTCAAAGCGTGTGCCGAGGTTCGGTCGCAGACGGTCGTAAAAATCGGCTGCATTCTGGATTTCTGCCCGCGCATCGCTGTCGATTTCGATAATGGGAATGAGTTCAATCCACCGGAAGGCGTTTGAAAACGGTGTTGAACGGAACGGCCTGACGTTCGCCCGATTCGTGCTCGGCCAGACGTTTCCTGGCCAGATCGCTCCATTCTGCACGGATTCGATCCTGCGATCCGATCGCAGCGATTTCGAGGAAGTCGATGAGTTCGAGCTGCTCCGCAGGAGTTAAAGTGGAAGCGGCCGCTTTGATTTCTTGCAGTATTGCCATGGTGATTCGTCTCAGGAAGAATGGACTTACAAATGTTACCCTGACATCTGACTGATTGCAAGATGCCGCGTACCGCTGCAACTGGGTTACCGTCCACCTCGCCATGGGGCGGTGTCGTCGTCGTAGAGGTGCGGTCGGCGATATTGCTTCATCACTTCGTAGCTCTGGTAGGCGATCAACAACAGGAATAGTGACATCACCGGGCCGGGGATCACGTAGAGGAGCCACATTGGGAGCGATTTCGCGAGGTTAATCACCATTTCTCGCGGGCCGAAGTTCATGAAGATGCCGAAGATGCCGAGTGTGAGTGCGACGACGAAGGAGATTTTCTGCGTCCGGAAGTCGGGCTGTCGCACGTTGCGAATCACTAATAATTCGCGAAGGATATGCCCGCCATCTAACGGCCAGATCGGCAGCAAGTTGAAAATCGTCCAGTACAGATTCATCATGAACAACGCACCGTAGATCACAATCGTGTAGTGGTTGGTACCCGCCCATTCAAACAGTTCCTGCGTTCCATACACAATGCCGAACAGCGTGGCACCGGCGGCGGGTCCGGCGGCGGCTATCCCCGTGCGGCGGTAGGCGGACGGGTTGGTGTAACTGGCGATGGCCATGCCACCGAACGCGAAGAGTTCGATGCGGGCCGGTGAACCGAACCGGCGCATCGCGAGCGCGTGGCCGAGTTCGTGAACGAGTATCGATGCAAAACCGCACGCCACCCAGATCAAGCCGAACTCGATGCCGATCTGGAACCAGTTCTGGCCGAACAGCACCATGCCGAGCCAGAAGAACGGGCTGACCCGCACGGGGAAGCCGAGGAAGCGAAACCGCAAGTCGAACGCGGTCGGTTGATTGTCCAATAGCACGGGTCGCCCTTTCCGAAAACAGTCGCTACAGATGCAGTATAACGTACGTGGCAACCGCATTTATGGAGGCTTCGGTTCCCGTGGACGACCCATTTGCATTCGATCTCCCGCTGACCGACGCACGGCACCCGCTGCACGAACACCACATGGCGATGGCGCTGGAAGAAGCGATGACGGCCGCCGATGAGGATGAAGTCCCGGTCGGGGCGGTGATCGTTCACCCGGAAATGGGCATCATCGCGCGGGCGCACAACCAGCGCGAACGCCTGATCGATCCGACGGCGCACGCAGAAATGATCGCACTGACGCAAGCGGCGGCTTCGCTCGGTTCGTGGCGTTTGGAAAAGTGCATTCTGTACGTGACGCTCGAACCGTGCCCGATGTGCGCCGGGGCGATCGTGCAGGCTCGCGTGCCGATCGTCGTGTACGGCTGCACGGACTTCAAGGCCGGGGCGTGCCACACGCTGTACCAGATCACGAACGACCCACGTTTGAACCATCGTTGTGCCGTGATTGGCGGCGTGATGGCCGAATCGTGTTCGGCGATCTTGACCGCGTTCTTTGCCCAAAAGCGTGCGATGGGCAAAAAATAGCCCGCGCAACCGATGCAACCGTCGCACCGCCTCTACGAACTGTCGGCTCGCAGACAGGTTCGCCACCACTTGCTTTCGGTTCGTGGTAAACTGTTGAAATCGGCAACCCGTTTCCGGAGTGCGTGTCATGCGGATATCTGCGGCTCTTTTGCTCGTCGGCTTCTCAATCGTGCCCTCCGCGTACGGTCAATCGTCGATCTACTCGAAGGCGGTGCCACCGACCGCGGCTACCCTCGATCAGCTAAACCTCACGACGCAATGGACGACCGTGGTGCCAGTCGCCGGACGCTCGGACAGCGTTGGACTGGTGCAAGTCGTGCCAGGCGGACAGATTTTCGTGCAGACGGTCGCGGGGTTGCTCGTCGCCATCGACGAGAGGACCGGAGCCCAGCAATGGACCTTGAAGTACGATTCGCCGAACGCGACGATTTACCCGATCGGCGTCAACTCTCGCTTCGTGTTTGCGGTCAACGTGTTGCGGATCTATTGCATTCAACGCTACACGGGGACGGTCGAATTCTCTTACAGTTTGCCGCTCATTCCCACCTCGGGGCCGACCGCCGACGATACGGGGTTCTACCTGATTCTGAACAGCCAACGCATTGCTGCGTTCGATCTGCCACCGGCGATTACCGTGCCCGATAAAGCCCTCGCCGCGTTGAAGGCAAAGGGCGGAAGCATCGTCAACGACCCGAAAACGCGCAACCCCGCAGACATCGTCGCCGGTCGTTACCCGAGCGGCGCGCGGAAGTCGCTGTTCGCCGAAGATCGCTTTGAAGAGACGAAGATCACGCTCGCCACTGCCGAGCCATCGGGGAACGTCTCGCAGCGTACGCCCTCGCTTTCGGTACTGCCAACCATGCAGCCGCCGTATCGTCTTTACGATGATAAGGGGCGATACTTGAACAAGACGGAATCGGTCGGCCTCGCGTACAGCTTGCGACAGCCATACAGTTTCAAAGACCCGTCCACGGGACAAAGTCAACGGACGCCATCGTTATCGACCATGCCATCGATGGCCGCCGTCGCGGAGAAGACCAACCTACGCGAGCGCGGCTTGGAACCGCAGTTGCGCTGGGTGTACGGTTCGTCCGTTCGACTGGCCTACCAACCGCTGACCACCCGAAGCCGCGTGTGGGCGACGAGCGATACGCCTGCTATCATCGCTTTGCAGAAAGAAGATAAGGTACCGCAAGTCGATGCGAAGATGTCGGATGCCGCGACGGCTGCGTCTGCCCAGGCCGACGATGTCGCGTACATTCCCCTCGATGGGGGAAACCTACTCGCACTCGATCTGACGAGTGGCGGGAACGCGACGCTCCGACCCGTTTGGCGATCGAACGTCGGCGGCATACTGACGCGAAGCCCGCTGGCCACCAGCAACGGGATCTTTCAACCCTCCGAAGGATCGGGTGTCGCGCGGATCGATCCGAAAACGGGCGATGTGACGTGGCGAACGCTGAGTACCGACGATTATCTGCTCGCGGTCAACGACGAACGCGCATACGTTCGCGACCGACTCGGCCGCGTTCACGTATACGACCGCAGCCGCGTTTCGGACTCTGTGACGAAGCGTGCCGTGGCGTTGAGTTCCATCGACCTCGGCGAGTTCCGCATCCCGACGATGAACGAGCAAACCGACCGCATATTCCTCGCGTCGGACAACGGCCTGATCGTCTGCCTTCGCGACAAAGCCGCGAAGTACAACAGCCCGATGACAGTCGCGCCGCCGCTCCACAAACCGATCCTGGATCTCAAGAAGAAACCCGATGCGGCCGCCACCGCCGCCGAGTCAGTGGCAGCACCGGCTCCGAAGACGCCTTAATTCAAGCCGCGAATCGGGTCCGAGTGATAGATGTGATGCGGGCGATTTTCGGTGTCGGTCCACGCGGTTGTCTTCGGCAGCCCGAGCGAATCGTAGATCGTTGCGGCGAAGTTCTCAGGGGTCTGCGGGTCGGTTGCGGGGTACGCCCCCTTCGCATCGGACGACCCAATCACGCGGCCACCGACCACGCCACCTCCCGCGAGCCATAAACTCTGGACGGCACCCCAGTGGTCGCGCCCGGCTTGTTTGTAATGCTGCGGGAGCGTCGAAACCTTCGGCGTTCGCCCGAACTCACCCGCCATCACGATCAGCGTCGATTCGAGCAATCCGCGTTCCTGCAAATCGTCGAGCAATGCCGACAGTGCGCGATCCGTTGGCGGAAATAACTTGTCCTTGAGGTGCGGGAAGGCGTTCCCGTGCGTGTCCCACGTCTCATTGTTCCCCAAGTTCACTTGCACGAGGTTCACACCCGCTTCGACGAGGCGTGCGGACATTAAGAGGCTCCAACCGAACGCATTGCGGCCGTAGCGGTCGAGTTCGCGCTCGGTGGCATGTTGCAAATCGAACGCTTTCCGCACGCGGCGATCCGTGAGTAACGACACCGCATCGCCGCGCGATCGCTGATATGCGCCCGTGGCGGCCATGCGGTCCATCGACTGTCGTTGTCCATCGATCGCTTGGAGAATATCCATCCGCGAACCGAACCGTAGTGGATCGACGCCTTGCGGCAGTTCCAAATCGGGCAACACGAATGCGGTGCGTTTCGCGGCGAACGTCCGTTCCTGGTGGTCGAACTCGTACTGCGGGAATGCCCCGTAGGCTTTCGGCTCGAACGCGGACATCTCGAGGAACCACGGGTCGCGCGGGCGTCCCATGATGCCTGCGAACTGGCCGGGTAATACGCGCCCGCCATTGTGGACGATCTTGTCAGGCAACACCACGGCGGGCGGCAGGTTGTTGCGCGGCCGTGTGACGGCACCCGCCACCGATGCGAGGCTCGGCCAATCGCCGGGCCGCGGCGCACTCGGGTTGAACCCGATCGGCAATTGCGACTGCCCAGTGAGCATGATGTGATGGCTACCGGAGTGGTCGTTCGATGGATGCGTCAGCGAGCGCACCAGCGACCACATCTTCGAGCGCGACGCGAGCATCGGCAGGTGTTCGCAAATTCGCACCCCCGGCGTGGCAGTGGCGATCGGCCGGAACTCGCCGCGAATTTCCGCCGGCGCATCGGGCTTGAGGTCGAAGCTATCGTGCTGGCCAAGGCCGCCCGAAAGGAAAATGTAAATCACCGAACGCGCCGACTTCGTGGGCTTCGCATTCTCTGCGCGCAACGGTGCCAGATGCTCGAGGCCGAGGCCCAACAAACTCGATGCACCCGCTTGGAGCGCAACGCGGCGCGAAACGACAGGGTGTGTAAACATAACCGAGCCTCGCCAGGCAGGAGTAAACGCGAGGAAGAATGAACGTGCATTATGGCGGATTGGAATCGAAAACGCGAGAAGTTTTTTTGGGTACTTTCCGTCGCGATGTGAATGCACGGTCGCATCCGAGCCGATTCCCCGCAAGGCAACTCCGTGAAGGATTATTTCGCTTGTATTTTGAGGTTCGCACGGGAAGTCACGGCGTCAGAAGTCTCACGACTTCCGCTATAAGCCGATTTTGATGTAGTCGTGAGACTTCGGGACGAATGAAGTCACGGCGTCAGAAGTCTCACGACTTCCGCTACAAATACAAGGAAAACACGCTGATCAGGAAATCCTTCGCGGCGTTGC
>JAYVXI010000296.1:0-28048 GCA_043785305.1 Limnoglobus sp.
TCCACCTGATGCTCAACCGACTCGAACCGAAAAACGAAACGGCCGAGTTTCAATACCGAACCGCGGCATAAACCTACATATGGGACAGTCACTGAGCGCGATATATGGACGTAACCTTCACTCGAGTGTTGAAGATGGCAAAGTACACTTTAATATGTGGTACCACCTGAGTTCAAAACGCGCAGCGGAAGAAATCAAGAAAGCCGCACAGTCTTTTGGCATCAATCCAATCACAGAGGATTTCAGAAATTTTTTATTTGACCGAGCAAATCAAGATAGCAATCAATATGACGAGTGGCTCAACAAAGCAATTAACTCGTTAAAGAATGGCGGCAGTATTCCGGATGCAAATTTCGTATGGAAAGACAAGATGCTCGAGATTGCGCCTTACTTAATCGTGAGCGCGACGTTTAGCATGGTTATGAATTTGGCACCCGGGGTGCCCGGTAGTAAATTGCTTGGAGCAATGATTGCAAAAGGCTGGAACGTCGGCAAAAACGCTGCCGGTAAACTGGTTTTTCTGTCCGCTGGAAAAGAAGTCGGAGCAAAGGAAATTGCAGATGTCATTTTCACTGCGACGGGCACGCAGATTGCGCTCAAGGTCATCAACGAAGCGATGTGCTTTGCACCCGACACACTCGTGCTCACTCGCAATGGGATGAAGCCAATTTGCACTGTCGCACCTGGCGACTACGTTAAGTCGTTCGATTTTACACTCAATACGTGGAGTTGGGCAGAAGTCAGCCAACTTCTGGAGCGAAGGTATTTTGGCCAAATGATTGCCGTTGGACTCGATGATTCACGAATTGTCGCAACGGGTAATCATCCGTTCTGGGTTGTCGATGGAAACAAGCTGAACGAACGTCGTGCGAGCATCCACACGGGAATTTGATCCGATGAAAACGTTTCACTACCGGGTCGTTGGCTCGATGCATCGGAACTTAAAATCGGCGATAAACTATTCGGCTCGAACGGATTCGCGACGCCAATTGTCAGTCTCGATCTCGAAACCGTCGATTCGTATCTCGTCTACAACCTCACGATCGTCGGCCCTCACAATTACACCGTCGGTCAGCAAAGCGTTCTCGTTCACAATGATTGCTTCGGCCATATTCTGCTCACCCAATTCAATAGAGCCAAGCCCGCCGCTCTACTGAAAATGATCGCAGATGGAATTAAGAACAAGACGAATTCAAACTTAAAGAAAGAAGCTGCTATACACGGTCATCATATCGTGATGAAACTCGGTGGTGGTGCGGATTCCGTTGCCGCAAGAAAGATTCTCGACAAGTATGGTATACCGTTACTGGGCACAGAAGCCGAGTTGAAAAAAGCGACGGCAGGCCAATTGCACAACATCTGTTGGGCAATCAATACCCACGCGGGAATCCATCAGCCAGCGTACGAAAAAGAGATTTTGAAGAGACTTCAAGAAGCGGTTGACACAGGCGGCACCCAAGCTGAAATTCGTTCGAGTATCGAGAAAGCACTCGAAGAAATAAGAAAGCGGCTTGAGAAGGGCGATGTATTTTGGTAAAATGCAATTCGTTTAACTAATGCCAAATGTGGTGAAGACTCTATTGGAGGATATCGAATGATGTGGACTGAAGAACAAATTGTGATTGGCAAGCAACTGCACCTTGCCATTCGTCGAAAACAGCATCACTTTGTGTCAAATATATGCCAACAGAATCCTTGGATCATCACGGATCGTCAGTGGACGGATAGAGAATCGTGGTTGAATCCAGCAGTGTATGGTGGCGATATCAATATGGTTACTCTCATGCTCGATATCGGCTACAACATTGATTCTCTAGATATGCCCGAACATAATTCTGCTTTGGCCAGTGCAATCGACTTCAATCATTTTGAGATCGTGAAACTTTTATTACAACGTGGTGCCAATCCGAATCTCGGGCGACCGACTATTGGCATGATCAATTCCCCGCACCGCGACCGCCAACGCGAAATCATCGGATTACTGGTCGAGCACGGTGCAGACATCAACCGACTTTACGAAATTTACGGAGATAAAAACCACCTCATGAGCGCCCTTGACTTTGCGGGTGGCAACGAGGATTTGTCCGAGTATTTAGCCAGTATCGGAGCAAAATCTTCTGAACAACTCCTCGCAGAATCGGGCCGAACATTAACGAAGCCAGGGCTATCGCAAGCCGACTCGATCATCAAATACTTTGAAGCGAATTTCGGACCTGTTCACAAAAAGTCGCTCATCGAAATCGTTCCAACAGGATTGCCAATTACCTTACACGTGATTCTGCCGACGAAAGCAAAGAACGTCGTCACATTCTTCACGACGGGCATGAGCGATCGGGCGATGACGGTTCCCGATGGGCAGGAAGAATTCCAATACGCAGAGCTTTTCATTCAGTTGCCGGGCGACTGGCCGTTAGCAAAAGACAAACTTGCGAAACCGGAATTCAGTTGGCCGTTGACCGTGTTGCGGAACATCGCACGGTATCCGCACGACAACGATACGTGGCTCGGTGGCCCCGTAACCTTGATCGCGAACGACGATCCTCCGCAACCGTACCATCCCAGTATCCGATTCACTACCATGATGCTCGTCGCCCAACATGTTGTGGACGATTTCGATGGAACAATCGTTCAGTTATATCGTGCCATACCACTTTTCACCGAAGAACGCGATCTGGAGGTGCGAGAAGGGTACCAAGCTCTCTTTTCCGCATTCGATCAGAATGGCATCGGCTTCGCTATGGATCTCAAGCGAAAGAACGTGGGGAAAATGAAATAGACTTGTGCATAAGGTGAGTTGGCTGTTACTGGGCACTTCACGCAGGAACGCTGGCTGACGAACGGCGTGGTGACGCACACGATCGATTATGGTTACGATGTGGGCGGGAAGTTGGTGTCGGCGGGGGATGCGTCGTCGCAGTATCTGTATACTTACGATGCGAATGGACATCTGGATGTCGTGACCGAGAGTGGGAGCGGGCTGGGTGCGGTGTATACATTCGACTATGATGCGAATGTGGCGGGCGATATTGTCGCGGTGGCGGTGAGTGTGAATGGCAGTGTGGATCACGTCGAAAACTATGCGTACGATGCCAATCACCGGATGACGCAGGTGCTGCAATCGGGTGCGGGTGTGGCGGCGAAGCGGGTCGATATTGCGTACGTGGATAATCGGGTCGGAACGCTGACGCGGTACGCGAATTTGTCGGGCACGCAGTTGGTAGCGACGAGCACGTGCGAAGTTACTTTCAGGCTCCATTCGTGCAATGTTTGCACAAAGGGATCACGACGGACGACTGGAGCGGTAGCCACGACCACCGCAGGAAATGAATCCTCAATGTTGCCACCGCGTTGTTGCTGTTTCCCAAAATCTTTAGAGGCGATGCGACTGGCGCGACTCCGAAGGGTGCGCCACCGGCTGAACCTCCCGCGTTCGTCCCACGTGCGGCATTAGCCAAGCGAGATGTGGCAGTGCCCATGCAGAAAAGTCCAGCACCAGCCGAGCGAAGGCTTTACAGTAGGTTGAGGGTGCCGCGGGTGACGCCGAGTTGGTTGAGGACTTTCAGTTGTCGCCACGTTTGCTTGCCGTCTTCTGTACCATCGATGACGCGACGATATTGTTCCATCAACTGCGTTGCCTCCTCCGGCGTTTCCCGAAGCAGGTCGATGCGGAACCAGCGGACGCCTAGGCTTTTCATGCGGCCAACGTATTCCGCTGCACTTTGTGCCACGCTGTTGAAGACGGTGTTCCGACAGCCAGTGTCGACCAGCACAGGAAAATTCGAGCCGACGCGGTCGCGCAGTTCGATCTTGTGACGTTCACAAGGACGCCCACAATCCGTGTGATCCTTGCCTTTCGAGAGGAATGCAGCGAAGACACAGAATTCGTTGTGGAACATGGGCATGTGCTGGTGGATGACCGCCTCGTATCGCGATGGGTCCGAGTGCTCCACGAGGGCTTGAAATTGCTGCCAGTTCAGGTCGAAACTCGGTACGAGTCGTTGCAGGCCTTCGTCGAGAAGCAAGTTCGCGGTAAGATCGTTGGCCACGTTCAAGCTGAAGTCGCCGATGAGCGTCGCATTCGGCAACGTGTCGCGGAAGAACTCGACCGATGCGAGGTTTCGCACGAGGACGATGTCCGGCTCGACGCGGGAGACCATCGTTTGGAAGCCTTCTTCGCCCGGCTTCCAGATGCGGTGCGTGGCGAGGCCGATCGGGATGCCGGCGGCGCGGGCGAGTGGCACCGCGTCCTTGTATTTCCGTAAATCCTCGAAGTCGCAATACACGACTGCGGGGCGGAACGCGAGTGCCGCCTGTAGCTGATCGAGATTGCGACACAGGACTGTCAGTGACGGCGATATGTCAGCGGGCTTCGGCTTCGCGGCACGCATCCGTTCGAGCGCATCCGGCAGCACAATCGCGTGCTGTTTGCCGTGGCCGTGTTGCTCGGTGAGTTCGGCCCCCGCGCGTCGTCGCAGGTCGTTCAACACGCTCTTCGGGATCATCAATGCACCCGGTAATTCGAGCGAGACTTTTTCCAACTCGAATGGCGTATCGCCGAGGCGTGCGAGTTGGTCGCGGATTTCCTCGTCCGTCGTCGCGCGTTTGGTCGCAACTTGCAGCGGGCCGGGCCACATGGCGGTCGCTGTGGTGTCACCGACGTTCATCGTCAGCGTCAGCGGGCCGCCGATCGCGCCGCTAAGCGTAGCCGTAATCGGTATGCGTTTGGCGAGGCGGTCGTCTTGGGAATAGCTGGCCATCAAGCGTTTTCGCAACTGCGGGTCGTCGGTTTTCCAGACTTCGCAGCCGAGTGGCACCTTGCCCAAATCGATCGAATCGGGTTCGAACGACAGCTCGACCATCGCCGGTTCGGTCGTGCCGCGAATCGGTTGCACTTTCCAGACGCGGCCACCCGGCTCGTTCTCGGCGGGCTTGCCGAGGTCGAACAGCACGCCGTCGCCGGTGCGAATGCGTTCTTCAACGGTGAGCTTGTCCGCGAGTTGGATTCGCACGCCGAATTTCGTGAAGCCGACCACGCTGCCGAGCTTCGTGCCGCGGCTCTTGGGGAACCTCCCGCGAACGAGAATCTGGTGGTTGTTGCCGTTCAGAAAGCCCGACGTGAGTCCCCGGCTAAACGTCTGTGCGAGGTCGAGTTCTTCGTTTCGCGGCAACGTGAATGCGACACCTTCGATCGCGGCGTCGATGGCTTTGCGGTACGTTTGCGTCGTCGCGGCGACGTACGGCCCGGCTTTCAGGCGGCCTTCGATTTTGAAGGAAATGACGCCCGCTTTCACGAGCGGTGCGATCCAGGCGTGTGCGGATAAATCTTGCGGGCTGAGCAAATACGCCTTGTCGCCGAGGTCGCGCTTCTCGCCGTCGACGATCAACTCGTACGGCAAGCGGCACGCCTGCGCACACTGCCCGCGATTCGCGCTCCGCCCGCCGAGCGCTTCGCTCGTTAGGCACTGGCCGCTGTACGCCACGCAGAGCGCACCGTGGATGAACACCTCGACCGGCATATCGGTCAGCGCCGTCACTTTGTGAATATCGTCCAGCGAGAGTTCCCGCGCCAGCACGACGCGCTCGACGCCGATGCGGCGCACGAACTCGATCCCGCGCGACTCGGTCAGCGTCATCTGCGTCGAGGCGTGGATTGCAAGCGTCGGGGCCAACTGACGGATGAGTGTCACCAACCCGAGGTCTTGCACGATCACAGCATCGACGCCCGCGTCGGCAATCGCCTTGATGAACGCGACCGCTTCCGGCAGTTCGTCGCTGAAAATGAGCGTGTTGAACGCGACGAAGCCGCGCACGTTTCGCGCGTGCAGGTACGCCATAATCAGCGGGAGTTCTTCGAGTGTGAAGTTCGTGGCGCGGGCCCGCGCATTGAAGTTCGACAGGCCGAAGTAGACCGCATCGGCCCCGTTCGCCGTTGCCGCCCGCAACGCTTCCCAATCGCCCGCCGGCGAAAGGAGTTCGGGTTTCATCGGGGCGGTTACCGTATCGTGTGAAGTCATCATGAAGGTTATTGTACCAACTCGGCGATTCGGCCCCGTTTCGCGCGCATTTCTGGCAGTTTCGCCGAAACTCGACTAAGCTGCGTGTAGTTCCTCATTTTTACGCTGAGGTGAGATATGCGTCGGTTCACCGTTCCGTTGCTTGTGGCGATCGCGATTGCGTGCGTGTGCATCGGCTTCGCGCCGGGTTGGTGGGTGAAGGGTCACGAAAGCATCACCGAGGCCGCCGCCAGCAAACTGCCCGACGATGTCCCCGCGTTCTTCCGTGCCGGTGGCAAGCATCTCGCACACTTCGCCGGCGACCCCGACCGCTGGAAGAACCGCGAGTGCAAAGTGCTGCGGGCGAGCGTCGAAGCCGACCATTACCTCGACCTCGAAGACCTCGATGGCAAGCCACTTCCGCCCGAAAGTCGCTTCAAAGGCATGGATCTCATGCGGAGCTTGAAGAAGGATCCCGTGCGAGTCGGGATGTTGCCGTACGCGATCGTCGAAGGCTACGAACGGCTGGCGTGTGCATTCGCCGATCACCGGAAAGACCCGGAGAACGAGTCGATTAAAATGAAGTGCCTGGTGTATGCCGGGAACCTCGCTCACTACACGACCGATGCCTCGATGCCGCTTCACACCACAATCCATTTCGATGGCCGCGTCACGCCGGGCGCGGAGAAGAAGCAGCGCGGGATTCACGCGAAGATCGACGCATTCCCGGAGAAAAACAAGTTCGACCCCGTAGAAATTAGCCGCGGCTTGCAAGCGAAACCGGTCGACGATGTGTGGGACTACACGAAGAAATTCCTGGCGGAGTCGTACACGCACATCGACCGCTGCTACGAACTCGACGCCGCCGGCGCGTTCGAGAAACCGACCGAAGAGAGCCGCGCATTCATGATCGACCGCTGCCGCTCCGGTGCGCAATTCACGATGGACATCTGGATGGCCGCGTGGGCACGCAGTGCGAAACTGCCGACGAGTTATTGATGCGGTGTGCCTCTGCCAAGTAGGGCACCCTGCGTGGGTGCCCTAGAACTATAAAGCACAGCAAAATACGTGTTGCTTGAAGTCTCTTTAACAGTCGCCATCGTATTGTTTCGACTCGGTTCGGGTATCCTGAAGATAACGTCTCAGTGGTTGTGTGAGAAGGCTTTCAAAAGCCATTATAAATCGACGTCTAGCAAGGATCATACATGCGAATTCTTTTGACCAACGACGACGGTATCTACGCGCCCGGCCTGCGTGCGTTACGCATGGAATTAAAGAAACTCGGCACCGTGACCGTCGTGGCCCCTGCCACCGAACAGAGTGCGGCGGGGCACTCTGTCACGCTCCTCGTTCCGTTGCTTGTGAATGAGGTTTACGAAGACGATGGCCAAACGCTCATCGGTTGGGCGGTCGAAGGGCGACCGGCCGATTGCGTGAAACTGGCACTTCTAGAACTGCTCAAAGAACCGCCCGATTTGATCGTTAGCGGGATGAACGCCGGCTCGAATGCGGGCATTAACGTCATCTATTCGGGGACCGTCGCCGCCGCCGTCGAAGGGGCGTTCTACCACCACACGGCGATTGCGTGTTCGCTCGAATACGATAAGAAAATCTACGACTTTCCCAAGGGTGCCCGTTACGCGCGGCAGGTCGTCGAACAGATTCTCGCGAACAAACCGGCACCGGGCAGTCTGTTCAACGTCAACGTGCCGGTGCTCGAACGCGGTCCGATCCGCGGCATTAAAGTCATGCCGCAAAATGTGTCGACGTTCCGCGAGAAGTTCGACCGGCGCGTGAACCCGCGCGGTCGTACCTATTTCTGGATGGGGCCGGATTTCCACTGCCCCTCGCCGAACCCCGACACCGACGTGACCGCACTGGCCGAGCAGTTCATCACGGTTACGCCACTGCAATTCGACATGACCGACCACGCCCGAATGCGAGCGATGCAAGAGTGGAACTGGGGTGAAATGGAGTAGGTGTCGAACCCACTTTCGCATCCTTGTTACACTGTTGACACACTCTTCGCGTAAGGTGTACTCGCACGCAACTCGTTCACAATCTCGGGGGGTTTACCGATGATCCGCTCTCTCGGAGTCGTCATGATGTTACTCGCATCGTCGTTCGCCTACGGTGGCGATGTCGGCTTTATCGAAGATTTTGCACTCTCGAAAGACCGCCCCGCTGTCCTGAAGCAACTGATCCCCGGTACCGACGATTTCTACTACTATCACGGGTTGTACTTCCTCAATATCGAACAGTTCGACAAAGCCGAATCGCTGCTGAAACCGTGGAGCGAACGCCACGGGAATACGGCACGGCTGGTGGAAATTCAAACGCGACACGCCTTGCTGACGTACGAGCGCGACCCCAAGAAAACCTTGGAATACGTGCGAAATAAGCTCGGTCTCGGCTTCTACCATCAGAAGGAAGTCGTCGGTGCCGCACCCAACTTGCCGACGAAACTCGACCCGAAAGCGATCGGCCGCGAAACGCTTCGCATCAACTCGTTGAGCAACCTTCAGAACCTCAATAACTTTGAAGATTCGTCGCTCGATTGGCTGAGTGCCACCGAGTTATCGCCCGACAATCGACGGATTTTACTCAGTCGGATAACGCGGCCCGATGCGAAAAACCTCGTCGCGCTGATCGATGCCGACCTGCGCCACGTGAACTCCGGCGGTTTCGGATCGCATCCGATTCACATGCAACTCACGCTCGTTCAACTCGAAGAACTGCTGAAACTCCGCCCCGAGTTGTTGAACCAAATTAACTACATCTACGCGGTGATCGCCAAGTTGCACCCCGGTGCGGACGACGACTGGAAGAAAGATCGCAAAGTCGCGCTCGCGTATTTGGAGCGTCTACAAGCATTCGTTACGAAGTTGGCACCCGCACACAACGCGCTGAAAGCCCACGTGTTGTATCACCGGCTCGCGTTCGACCGTGCCCAGGGAATCTACGATCGTGCGCGGTTCCTTGCGTACTTAGCGCTGCCGCGTAACCAAGGTTACATGTCGAAGGATCTCCTCGAAAAAGTCGGATCGCGACAGTACCCCGCAGACCTGAACGCGGACTACACACCGATCTCGCTGTTGCCGCGGATCGGCTCCGATGAACCGCTCGTGCGGAGTTACCTGAAAGAGTTTTTCATCGAAGCGGCATCGGCGAAAGAGTTCGAGCCGTTCATTAACGACCTGTATTTGAAGCATCTTTTCGCCGAAACGAAGATCGAGAACGGCCTCGGCGATGGCGAACAGTGGGCCTCGCAACTGCCCCCGGAGTTGTTCCGCCAGTTGAAGGACCGCATCGATATCGACTTCGCGTACACGAACAAAACCGACTTCGCCGCCGATGAAGCGGTGAAACTCGACTTGCACGTGAAGAACGTCACTTCGCTGTTGGTGAAGGTGTTTGAAATCAACACGGGGAACGTCTATCGCACGACGCTGAAGGAGATCGATACCGACATTAACCTCGATGGCCTAGTCGCGAATTCGGAGAAGGTAACGCCCTACGGCGACCCGCCGTTGCGACGGTTGGCCCGCTCGTTCGCGTTCCCCGAATTGACGAAGCCCGGCGTGTACGTCATCGACTTTATCGGGAGTGGTAAGAGTAGCCGTGCGCTGATCCGCAAGGGCCAGTTACGGGCATTGGCGAAGACCGGCACCGCGGGGATCGACCTCGCGATTATCGACGAAGCGAATCGCATCGTGCCGTATGCGAAAGCATGGCTGAACGGCACCGAGTATGCTTCTGGCAAAGATGGTGTCGTCAAGATTCCGTTCAGCACCAACCCCGGCCGACGGCCCGTTGTCATCAGTCGTGGCGACTTCTCTTCGCTCGATATGTTCGACCACAAAGCCGAAGCGTATCAGCTAACCGCCGGCTTTCACATCGACCGCGAATCGCTGATTTCCCAGCGAATCGCACCGCTATTAGTGCGGGCCTCGCTTCAGTTGAACGGCATCCCGATCTCGGTGAAATTGCTCGAAGATGTGAAATTGACGATGTCGTCAATCGACATGAACAACATCCCAACGACGATGGACGTACCGAATTTCAAGCTGTTCGAGGATCGCGAATCGGTCCACGAAATTCGCGTACCCGCGCGGTTGTCTCGCCTCTCGTTTACATTGTCGGCGAAGGTGAAAGGCCTGACGCAAACGCTGCCGGTCGAGCTATTCACCAGTCAGACGTTCGCGATCAACGAGATCGATCGCACGGACAAGATCGAGGATTTGCACTTCGCTAAATTCGGTGCGGACTACGTCATCGAACTCCTCGGCCGCACCGGCGAACCGAAGCCCGACCGCCCCGTGCAACTTGCGATCAAGCATCGCGATTTCCGCAACTCTGTGAACGCGACATTGAAGACCGACGCGAACGGCCGCGTGCAGTTGGGCACGCTGACAGACATCGTACAAATCACCGCCAGCGGCCCCGAAGGCACGGCGCACATGTGGCCGTTACTCTCGGATCGGCACACGTATCGGCAGCTCATTCACGCGAAGGCGGGCGATGTCGTCTCGGTGCCGTACCTCGGCAAGTTAAACGAACCGACGCGCGAAGAACTCGCACTGTTCGAGGTCCAAGGCAGCACGATCCGCGCCGATCAATTTGAGGCGATTGCGATTCAGAACGGTACGATCGAACTGCGGAAGCTGGCACCTGGCGACTACGATTTGTACTTGAAAACCAGTGGCGAAAAGATCCGCATCCGCGTGGTGGCCGGCGACTTATTGAACGGCCACGTCCTCGGCGCGATGCGGCACCTCGAAGTCGCGGCGCTCAAAGCGGTGCAGATTCGCGACATCGTCGCCGACGCCGAGAACGTCACGATTCGCCTCACCGATCACTCGAAATTCACCCGCGTTCACGTCTACGCCACGCGCTACCATCCGGAGTTTTCGCCATTCGCGGACTTCAGCCAGGTGCGCGGCATCGAGCCGAGCGGCGTCTATCCGGGCCGCGCGGAATCGGTCTACCTCACGGGGCGAAACATCGGCGATGAGTATCGCTACGTGCTCGATCGCCGCGGCATGAAAAAGTACGCGGGGAACATGCTCGACCGCCCGCAGTTGCTGTTGAACCCGTGGGCAATTCGTTCGACGGACACCGGCGAGCAACTCGCGGCCGGCGGCGAAATGTTCGGCGCGAAAGGCGCGGCCCCGGGTAGTATGCCCGCACCCGCTCTACCTGCGTTGGCCAAGAGTTTGCAAGATCGCGCACCGGGTGGACTGGTGGGTGCGTTTGCGAACCTCGATTTCCTGATGGATTCGTCGGCTGCGGTCGTGAACCTGTTGCCCGATGCGAACGGCGTCATCGTCGTCAAACGCAAGGAAATCGGCCCGCACGCGATGATCCACGTCGTCGCCATCGACCCGATCAACACGACGTACCGCAGTATCAGTTTGCCCGAAATACCTGCAAACTTCGTCGATTTACGCTTACTCACGGGCCTCGACCCGACGAAACACTTCACGCAGCAGAAGCAAGTGACGGTGCTCGCCGCCGGTCAGGCGTTCACGCTGCAAGACGTCGCAGGGAGCCGATTCGAGAACTACGACAGCTTGGCGAAAGTCTACTCGCTGTATTCGACGCTGTTGCCCGATCCCAAAGTGGCCGAGTTTTCGTTCGTCCTGACGTGGCCGAAATTGAAGATCGAGGAGAAGCGAACGCTATACTCGAAGTTCGCTTCGCACGAACTGAATTTCTTCATCAGCAAGAAAGACCCCGCGTTCTTCAACGCGGTCGTGAAGCCGTACATCGCGAACAAAAAGGACAAGACGTTCGTCGATGATTACTTGCTCGAACGCGATCTGAGTTCGTATCTGCAACCGTGGGAATACAGTCGCCTGAACACCGTTGAGCGCGTGTTGCTCGGGATGCGTACCCCCGGCGAATCGCCGAAAACGGCACGCCACCTCCAGGATCTTTTGCGGTTATTGCCGAAGCAACTCGAACGCGAACTGTTCCTCTTCGACGCCGCCGTCGTGAACGGCGCGATGGATAGCAAATCGGATTTCGCTGGCATCTTAGGGCGATCCGGTGGAACGATCCAACAGAAATTGAGTGCTGACGGCGGGAATATGGGTTTCGGTAACGGTGCCGGTGGTGCTGCTGGTCCTGCTGCTGCCGCCTCACCCTTAGCGGTGAAACCGGGCGAGAAAGGCGAGTCGCTGCGTCGCCAACGCGATGGCACGGCGAATCGCGAGATGAAGGAGAAAGCGGCGAAGGATCGACTCGATGAGGGCGATAATGCGAAAAAACAGGATGCGGTCAGAGAACAATTGCAGAAACTGGGTGAAAAGGAAGTCGAATACTTCGAGAGCGTCGATGCACCGCGCAAGTCGATTCGGGCACTGTATCGCAAGGTCGATCCGACGATGGAGTGGGCGGAGAATAACTATTATCACCTGCCGATCGGGTTGCAAATTGCCAACCTCGTTCCCGTGAATTCGTTCTGGTACGACTACGCCATGCACGATGGCAAGTCGCCGTTTTTGTCGAAGTCGTTCCCCGATGCGTCGCGGAACTTCACGGAGATGATGTTCGCACTCAGCGTGTTCGACCTGCCATTCGAGGCGGGCAAGCACGAGATGAAATTCGATGCGGGGAAGATGACCATGGTGCCCGCAAGCCCGATGATCGCGTTCCACGAGGAAGTTCGCCCCGCGAACGGTAACGGTGGCGGCGTGCCAATCCTCGTCAGCCAGAATTTCTACCGCAACGGCGACCGCTACCGCGACGAGAACGGCGAACGCCTCGATAAGTTCGTGACCGGCGAATTCGTCGTCCACACCGTGTACGGCTGTCAGCTCGTTGTCACCAACCCCTCCTCGTCGCGTCAGAAGCTGACGGTGTTGCTCCAACTGCCCGTCGGCGCGATCCCGTTAACCAACGGGCAGTTCACGAAAACGGTCGTGGTCGATCTCGAACCGTACCGCACGCAGACGGTCGATTACTTCTTTTACTTCCCGAAGCCCGGCCAGTTCGCACACTTCCCGGTCCACGTGGCCAAGGGCGAAACCTTCGTGATTGCGGCACCCGTGGCGACGTTCAACGTCGTCGAGAAGCCGACGAAACTCGACACGACATCGTGGGATTACGTTTCGCAAAACGGCACGAACGAAGAAGTCGTTGCGTTCCTGAACCGCGAAAATGTCTCGGCGCTGAACCTCGACAAAATCGCGTTCCGGATGAGAGACCGCAACTTCTACGAAACGATCGTCAAGCTGCTCCACGCACGCCACCTGTATCAATCGACACTCTGGTCTTACGGCATTCTCCACGCGGATTTGCCGACCGCGAAGCAGTACCTAATGCACGCCGACGGACTGCTGAACATGTGCGGCGGGCCGCTCGTCAGCCCACTCGTGACGATCGACCCCGTGGCGCGACATCAGTACGAACACCTCGAATACAAGCCGTTGGTGAACGCGCGTGCCCATGCACTCGGCCAACGCCGCCAGATTGTCAACGACCGATTGCACCAGCAGTACCACGCCTTCCTGAAGTCGCTCAGCTATCGTCGCGACCTGGACGATACCGACCGATTGGCCGTGACGTATTACTTGTTATTGCAAGACCGAATCGATGAGGCACTGACGACGTTCGCAACGGTGAACGCGGACAAAGTGACGACGCGGTTGCAGTTCGATTACTGTGCGGCGTACCTCGACCTGTTCACCGACGAGCCGAAGAAAGCGCGTGCGGTGGCAATCCAGTACGCGAACCATCCGGTCGATAAATGGCGAAATGCATTTGCTACGATCGCAAGCCAGATCGATGAAATGGAAGGCAAAGCGGGCAAGGTGAACGATGCCGACAATCGCGATCAAGCCCAAGGCAACCTCGCCGCAACCGAGCCGAGTTTCGAGTTCACCATCGATGCAGGCAAGGTGAATTTGAACTCGCAGAACGTCAGTGAAGTGACGGTGAACTATTACCTGATGGACGTCGAACTGCTGTTTAGCCGAAACCCGTTCGTGCAACAATCGGGTGGGCAGTTCTCGTCGATCAAACCGAACCTGACGAAGCTCGTTCCCTTGCCGAAGGGGCAGGCGAAATTCGCGTTCGACCTGCCGGTTGAGTTCGTGAAGCGGAACGTGCTCGTGGAAATTACGGCGGCGGGCAAGTCGCGATCCGTGCCGTATTATGCCAACGCGATGGATGTGAAAGTCACGGAAAGCTACGGCCAACTGAAAGCGACCGCGACGGACAAGCCACTGTCGAAAGTCTACGTGAAGGTGTACGCGAAACTCGCCGATGGCACGGTGAAGTTCCACAAGGATGGCTACACCGACATCCGCGGTCGCTTCGATTACGCCTCGGTCAGCACGCCGGAACGCCAGCCAATCGAGCGGTTTGCGATCCTCGTTCTCAGCGATGAGAAGGGGGCGACGATCCGCGAAGCGGCCCCACCGCAACGGTAATGAAGTTCTACTTCACGACTTTCACGATTCGGTTGTTGCTGCTGTCGGCGATGTAGAGTTCGCCGGTTTTCGGGTGGATCGTGACGCCGTGCGGTTGGTTGAGTTCGGCTTTGAGCGGGTCGCCGTTGAGGCCCGCGCTGCCTTTGCTACCGGTGCCCGCGACGAGGATCATCGTCTTCGTTTTGGGCTGATATCGCAGGATACGATGATTCTCGCTGTCGGCGATTAGCACCGAATCGTCGCGATCGATGCAGAGGTGTTTCGGCCCATTCATTGCCGCTTTCATCGCATCGCCGACTTCCTTCCCGGCTTTGCCCGTACCCGCCACGGTGCAGATCGTGCCATCGGTATCGACGACCCGTAGCGTGTGCCCACTGCGTTCGATGATGTAAATGCGGCCCTTGGAATCGACGGCGACGGCACGCGGGTCGAGCAGCGGTTGCTTCATCGCGGGTTCGCCATCTTTCGGCACGCCCTTCTCGCCGTTGCCTGCGACGGTCGTTACCGTTTTCTCTTTCAGATCGATTTTGCGAACGCGACGATTATCGAGGTCCGCGAGGTAGATGTTCTCCTTCTTCGCATCGAACGCCACCGAGTGGATACCGCTAAATTTCGCATCGGTCGGGGTGCCATCGTCGCCCGAAAAGCCTTTGTCGCCGGTGCCCGCGAACAACGTGACGATCCCCGATTTCGGGTTGAACTTGCGGATGCACTGATTGAACGTGTCGGCCAAATAGATCGTGCCATCGTTGCCCACCGCGAGACTATGCATGCCGTTGAAGGTGGCTTTGATTCCCGCGCCGTCATTGCCGTCGAAGCCCTTCTGCCCCGTGCCTGCGAGGGTGATCGGGTTGCCTTTCGCGTCCAGTTTTCGCAGCCGTTCGCCTTTCACCATCTCGACGAAATAGAGCGTGCCATCCGCAGCGAAATCGACGCCGAACGGTGCAACCAGTTTGGCCCCTTCCGCCGAAACCGTCACGAGCTTTTCCGCACGGACCGACGTATTCGTCAGGAAAACAAGGCATAAAATCGCACAAAGTGTTCGGCGGGTCATTGGGGATCCTCAGTTCGACGGGTAGGGGGTGGGGTCGCCGGCGATGTCGGCGAGAGCGTTCATCGCGGCGCGCAACTCGGCTTCCTTCTTCGTGCGGCCCCATGCGGCGGGGAAATAATGATCGTTCACTTCCGCAGAGACTTTGAAGCATTTGTCGTGGTCCGGGCCTTGCTCGTCGAGCATGTAGTATCGCGGCGTGCCACCGTATTCGCGCTGCGCGACTTGCTGGAGGGCCGACTTCGCGTTGTTGTTAATTGCATCGTCGGCGACGAGTTTGATTTCCGGCTCGACGAACCGCGACACGAACTTTTTCGCCACGTCCCAACCGCCATCGATATGAATCGCGGCCACCAACGACTCGAATACGTTCGCCAGCATGTTCGAGGGAATATCGCCCTGATCCATCACGCCTTTGCCGACGATGAGATACGCGCCGAGGCCGAGTTCCTGACTGAACTTCGCGCAGGTTTTTCGGCTGACGACCGACGACTTGACCTTCGTCATGTCGCCTTCGTCGTAGTTCGGATAAAGGTGAAACAGCAACTCGCAGGTGACGAGCGCCAGCACGCTATCGCCGAAAAATTCCAATCGTTCGTTCGATGCCGCACGCGAGTTTGCCCCCGATGTGTGCGTGAGCGCCGCCTTCAATAAATCGAGGTTGCGGAAGCGGTAGCCAATCGCGGTCTGGCAACGATCGAAAATCAATGATGTTTTTGTCGGAGTCATAGCTGCGTCAATTAAAAGTAGCAAATACTGCTCAATATTAAAAACTTACCAGCCCGTTGCGCCAGAGTCAACGAGCAGACGGCGTTGGGGCGTAAGCGTAGATTGTACCAATATCCAAGGAAACGAGACAGACTTATGGTGAGTGATCGAATGCCTGCCGAGTGGGAGCCGCACGCGAGCACGTGGATTGCGTGGCCGCACCGGCTTTCGGATTGGCCGGGCAAGTTCGTTACAATTGGCTGGGTGTACGGCGAGATCGCCCGCACGCTGAGCCGATACGAGAAGGTGAACATCGTCGTGCGCGATGCGGCACACGCGAAAATTGTGCAACGCACATTGAGGCGCGTCGGTGCGGACATCGCGTATATCGAGTTGCACGAAATCCCGACGAACCGCAGTTGGCTCCGCGATTCCGGGCCGATATTCGTCGAAGCGGCAGGCCAACGAACCGCACTCGACTGGCGCTTCAACGCCTGGGCGAAGTACCCCGATTGGCAACTCGACGACGCGATTCCGGCGATCGTTGCCGGCAAACTCGGACTGCCCACGCGGCAACCGATGCACGGCGAGACGCGGCTCGTCCTCGAAGGCGGCAGTATCGATGTCAACGGAGTCGGGCAGTTGCTGACGACCGAAGAATGCTTGTTAAGCAGTATTCAGGAGCGCAATCCGGGGTTGAATCGCGATGACTACGAACGGGTATTTGCCGAGTACCTCGGCGTAAAGGAAGTCATCTGGCTGCATCGCGGAATCGTCGGCGACGATACGCACGGCCACATCGACGACATCGCACGGTTCGTCAATCCGACGACCATCATCGCCGCCGTGGAAAGCAATCGCGACGACGAGAATCATGCGATTCTGCAAGAGAATCGGGATCGCTTACGCGGCGGGAAATGCACGGTCGTCGAGTTGCCGATGCCATCGCCGTTGGCACTGAGTGGCCAACGACTGCCCGCGAGTTATGCGAATTTTTACATCGCGAACGGCGTCGTGATCGTGCCGACATTCAACGATCCGAACGACCGCATCGCGCTCGGCATCATCGCGGACTGCTTCCCCGATCGCGATGTCATCGGCATCCACTCGGTCGATCTCGTCTACGGCCTCGGCACGCTGCATTGCCTCACGCAGCAGGAGCCGCTGGGGCATTAGGCATACGCCCGGCCATTGCG
Source organism: Limnoglobus sp. (assembly GCA_043785305.1). Lineage (GTDB taxonomy): Bacteria > Planctomycetota > Planctomycetia > Gemmatales > Gemmataceae > Limnoglobus. Next base: position 17,387 of record JAYVXI010000296.1, read on the forward strand.
AGCGCGACCCCGCTGAGTAGCACCGCCACCGTACTGAGGCCGAGGCTGACGAAGTGCCACGTCGTGAAGGCATCGTTCGCTATTTTCGCGGCAATCGGGTCGGGGTCGAACCGCGCGAGCCGCAGTTCCGCGACGATGCTCGACACCCACCAGCCGACGATCACGGTTAAGAGTGCCAGCCCGATGACAGTGACGCGCCGACGGTGGACACGCGTCGGCGGTTCGGCGTTCCACCAACTGATCGCGGTGATGAGGCCGATGGTGCCGCAGATCAGTTGCATCGCGTAATACTGCGGGAAGATCGGCCCGACGGCTGCACCCGCAAGGGCGCTGGCGAGCTTCTTTTTCGCTTCGTCCGAAGTACCTGGCGGGACGATGGGGATGAACGCGGTGCGGTCGCTCGGCGAACTCGCGACGACGGCTTCAAACGACGGGAACAGCGATCGCGCGGCCACGAAATTGAAGAAGCCCGCTCCGCCGAACCAAAATCCGATGGCCAGCACGTGCAGGCTCCGAACGGCAATCGCGCGCATGGCAAAGTCTCCGATTCGAGTTTCCGTGCCGTTCCGAATGCGTCGGATATTGGCACGATGTTTCACGATAACAAACAGCGAACCGATGAAGCAGAACGCGGTGGTGACGAGTTCGAGATTTCCAAATGGATGTGCCGTGAATGCCACGCGGCATAGCGAAAGTACGACGACGGCGGCGATCGACGCGAGTGAAACCATCCGCCAGCCGAACAGGCAAAGCACCCACGTTCCGAAGGCGCACAGCGTCGGTAGCGGCATCAGCACCGCCACCGCACCGGCACCCGTAGCCACGCCTTTTCCACCGCGAAAACCGAGGTAAATTGGGAACAAATGCCCGAGGAATACGGAGGCTGCGGCCCCGACGCGAATCGATGCGGGTGACAGGCCGATGTCAGTATGCGGTTCGAGAATCGGGTTGATGAGCGAGACGGGGATAGCGCCCTTGAGAAAATCGAATACGAAAACGAGGGTACCAAACTTACGGCCGAGAACGCGGCCCGCGTTGGTCGCCCCGATGTTGCCACTGCCGACCTCGAAGAGATTCACGCCGCGCAGCCGACCGACGAGGTAGCCGAACGGCAACGCCCCGACGAGGTAACAGCACAGCCAGGAAAGTCCCACTATCGCCATCGGTTCGCATCGCTGGGGTCGCGGGTTCGGTACACGGGAATGATACGAATCAGGCGGCGCGTTTGAGGCCGCGTACGTCGTCGAGGAGCGAGATGAACTGCTGGTAGTGATGCTCGAACGTCCACGCCTTCGAGATTTCGCGTGCAGTTTGCGCGGCAGCTTGCCGGTTGGCCCCATCGGTGAGCGCGGTCATTGCGCGGGCCAGTTCGCGGGCATCGTGCGGGTCGTCGATCACGTACGGCGAGTCGGCGGGCATGAGTTCGGCCACGCCGTTGAAGCGCGTCGTAATTACGGGCAAGCCACACGCGAACGCCTCGAGCGCGACGAGCGAACACGGATCGTAGAAGGTCGGATGAACGAGGAAATCGGCTGCGAAATAAGCCTCTTTCGGGTCGGCACGGAAGCCGAGGAAGTGGACGCGGTCGCGAATCTTCAGCGATTCCGCGAGTCGTTCGTACATGGCAAACTTCCGGTGCCCCACGACGGCGAGGCGGAATTTTCGCTCCGCGGGCATCGCGGCCACCGCGTGCAGAAGCGGGGCCAAACCCTTCAGGCGGTAGTTCATTCCGACGAACAGGCCGACGGTCGTGGACGGGTCGACGCCCCAACTGTCTCGCTCCTCCGCACGGCGTTTGAGGCGGTCGTCGGCATGGAATCGCAGCGGGTCGATCGCACTGTGAATGACGTGCAAAGTTTCCGGTGGTACGCCGTAGTATTGCTCGAAGTGGCCGCGAACCATCGCGCTGTTCACGAGGATCGTCGGGCGTTTCGAGCCGAGATACTGCTTGCGCTCGAGCCACGAGTACGAACAATTCGCGGGATCGAACCACTTGCCGACGGCGGCGAGGGAACGCACGATGCGGTTCGGATACTTGCGGAGATTGTGCGTTTGCGTCGCCGCGTGGAGGCCACCTTGCGGGAAGAGAATGTCTTGGCCCCACGTCTTATCGAAGCCGATACTAATGTCGTGCGGGATGCGTTTGAGGGCTTGTTCGCAAGCCGCAGCGAACCGCCACGCTCGCAGGAAGCGCGGACCAGTGGGACTGTCGATGCGGTGGAAGTGCGTTGAGGGCGGCAGCGCGGCACTGTCCCACGCGGACGCCACGAGGTGGACGCCGTGCCCATCCCGCGAGAGGCGACGCGCGAAGTCGGCGATGTAGGTTTCGCAACCGCCGCGGGCCGGGAGGACACTCGGGTAACAGAGGGCAACTTCCATGTTCAACTCTTCGAAGCGGTGCGGGCTTGCTTGCGGCGATTATGTCGGTCGTACAGTTGGCACTTCCGTTCGACCGCGTGGCGGATCCATCCACGTGGCGGCGTCGAGCCAGTCCAGTCACCTTCGCGGTAATGTTTCCAGAATCGTAGCCGGTCGCGGTCGGTGATGCCGTACACGCCGACCGTCGAAAACAGTAGTTGCGCCAAGTCTTTCACTTGATACCAGCGCACCCCGATACGGTGCCGTGCGAGTCGGTGAAAGTCGATCATCGCGATCTGTAAACGGAACGTCTCGGGCACGCGCAGGCAGTCGCTCCGCAGTAAGTAAAAGTGGCACAAATAACAGTCTTTGTGGAACGTGCGGCGGCGATGGAGTTCGCGTGCCAACTGCGCGATTTCCACGACGAGCCGCGATTTCCAACGGGCGAAGTCCGTCGCATTCAATCGCTCGGCGGCGAGCGGAATCGCTTCGTGTAAAGGCAACATGCCAGTTAATTCTTCGACTGCAAGGAAGCTCTGGAGTTGCCCCCACGGCCCGCGAAGTTCGCCCGCCGCAATCGGACGCGGCACGGGGATGCCTACCGATTTCGCCCACTCGAGGTGTTCCCATTCTTGCAGCCCCGTCGACCACGCATGGTGCGGGAACAGCGCCGCAAGTAGGCCGTTGGCACGCGGCAACACGTAATGCCGTTTCAGGTAAACGGTGAGCGTGCGGCCATCGTCGGCGGTCAGCGTCCAGCGGCTGATCGTCCGCCCTTGCTTTTCGTGAAACTGATCGCGAATCACTTCGGACATGATCCGCTCGGCCCATCGGTCGCCGGCAAAATCGACGAAGTCGGCGGCCTCGTGGACGCGACGACTCGTGCCGACCAGTCGGCCGAAAAACGTATGAATCAAGGGTGGCTCGTATGTCAGTAGCGGTGTCATCGACCGTATACCCGACGGAAAACGCGGGCCGTGAAGTCGCGGGCCGCTAGTGCATTTTTCGTGTCGCCGACGCCATATCCCTTCACGATTCGCATCGCATCCGCCTTCGACAATCGCGGGTGAATCGCGGCGAGAATTATCGCCAAATCGTTCGCGCAACGCGAAGGATCGCTCTTTCGGATACGTCGCACACCCGCAATTGGATCGATGACCAAGCGCCGTTCGCGGCCCGTCTGAATCACTTTGAAGGCCGCCGGCGAGCCGCCGACTTCGCAATTCGCTTCGTGAATCGTGCGAATGAGTGCCCCCAGTTGGAACGCGATTCGTCGCCGTTCGTGGTCGGTCGTTTGATAACGATTCAACCAATCGCTTAGTGTGAGTGCCGTATCGGGGAGATCATAAACCAGAAACGACTCCGAACGCAATGCCGATGGCATTCGTTGTCCGAACGCGAGCAGCGATGGCACTTCGACGCCCAATCGTTCGAGAGTAAACAACATTCTTGCGAGTTTTGCTGCGGGGGATCGCCAACTTCGCCCGCGAATTTTCGCTGCGATTCGTGCGAGCGGGTTCGTACTGCGAAATCGAACGAGCGTACACGATCGACTCTCGGGCAAGCGAATTGCGATTGGCTGGCCATCGTGTACCGCTTCGCGGACCATCGGGTAGAACGGGCCACACACCGCGGGCGTCGGCCAGATCGCGGCGATTTCGGGCACCGCACACACTTCCTCGCCGGCCAGCCATACCAGCTTCTGTTCGCGACTCGTGCGGCGCGGCTGGCGTTGATCGACTACCGATGGGCGGTGTTGCATCGCCCGTACTTCGGCAAGAATTGTTTTCGCATACATCGAAAATCGCACTGGCTGTGTGACGTTGATCGCGCGGAGATACGAATGCAAGAATCGCAAGCGATCGCGCGGCGAAGCGAGTGTGTTCGCGACGGTTGCGGACAACAACGCGAGCGATTTCAGGCGGTCGTACGGTTCGATTTTTGCACGCGGAATTGCCGACGGCCAATCGATGATCGTCGGTGCAAATGTGCCTTTGCGGACGAACGCATGTTTCGCCGAGAGGTCCGGCGTGGCGAACCCGGCCTCGTGAATTTCCGCAATCGCACGCCCTAATCGCATCGCGATTTGTCGGCGATCCCCACTCTGCAAATCGCCATCCGCGAGCATGTCGCGCAACTCGATCGAACCCGCGAGTTCGTCGACGAGCACGAACGAACGCCCCCGTGCATCGGCACCGTAGGCGATCCATTGCGGCGCGGCCAAACCGCGTTTCTCCAGCGTTTCGAGCGTTTTCCCTTCGCGCTCGGAACGCGACACCCAACCGAAACCGGCACGGGCGTTCTTCCACCGGATGCGGAGACCCGTGTGGTGTTCGCGCTTCAAGTAGACCGTTCGCGAACCCGTTCCAGAGCGGATCGACACGCGCACGACATGGCGATCCGGATGGCCGGAAACGATCTCGCCGGGCAAGTCGAGGATCGCAGTAGGCGTCGAGAATCCGCAACGCGACAACCAGCCACGGTAGCGCGGGTGAACGACGAGGAACCCGCCCGTTTGCGGCTCGCTGTGGTCGACGATGATCGGCTCGGACAGGATCGCCAGCGGTGGCATCAAGTTAGCAAGCATGGCGAAGCTCCCGAGGGATCGGTGTGTGGCGTGCGAGGAGAGTCTGCGCTGTTCGCAAGACCTTTTCCGGCGAAAGTTCGGTCATGCAACGGTGGTGCCCGAGCGGACAGACGCGCTGTTGGCACGGTCCGCACGGCACCGTTTCCTGAAGGTGAACGGCCTTCGCATAGTACGTCTCGGTCCAGCCGATGTGCGTCGGGCCGAACAGCGTCACGACCGGCACGCCGAACGCGGCGGCGAAATGGCGCGGCCCACTATCGGTCGCAATTAACAATCGCAACCGGCGAACGATCGCTTTCGTCAAGCCGATTGACAGTGCGGTGTCACTCATCGGCACGACGTTCGGCAAGCCCGCTGACACGGCAATCGTGCGAGCTTCTTCTCGTTCGCTCGGCCCGCAAAGTACGACGACGCCACGCGAACGATCCGATGCGAAATCGCGTGCGACTTTCGCGAACGACTCGGTCGGCCAATGTTTCGATGCACCGAACGCGCCACCCGGATTCAGACCGATGATCTCGTCGAATTGCAACAAGCCCGCTTCGCGGATGAATTCATCGGCCCGTCGTTCGTCCTCTGAAGTCGTGAATAACTCGAGGTTGTAGCCGGGTGCATTCGCCCCCAGTGTCTCCGCGAGACGGTTGTAATCGTCGATGATCGGCATCGGTTTCGGACGGCCATCGGGGTTCCGCTTTGCGTACAAGCGATCCGTCAAAAGCACGTCGCGACCGTATCGTGCGTAGCCAACAATGCGGGTGCAACCGGCGAGTTTCGCTGCCAGTGCAGGGCGAAACGAGTTCGGAAACAAGATCGCGGCATCGGTGGCTTCACGTCGCAATCGCGAAACGACCGACCAAAATCGTGCGGCGGTCGGGCTGCGCTTGTCGAAGGGAATCACGTCGTCGAACCACGGCGAACCACCGAGCGTATCGGCGACGTACGGCTTGCACACGGCGAGCAATTTCGCGTTCGGGTAACGCGCACGAACGGCCCGTATGGCGGGCGTGGCCATCACCACGTCGCCGATCCAGTTCGGTAAAAACAGAGCAATCGTCCGCATCCCTGCCTCGATTTTGCTACTCACTCAAGGTCGTCGGCGGTTCGGAAAGATCGCACGATTCCAGAACCGTTTGCAGCAATTCGTGCAACGCCGCCTCGCCTTCCACGATCCGAAACGCGATCTTCAACGCCCACAGTGGCTTCCCACCCAAGTCGGCCACGCGGAGTTTCACCCAGTCCTTTTGCGTCGTCACAATCTGCGTGCCGGCCGGTTGTTCGCTCGCCCACTTTGCCAGATCTTCGACATCGCTGCGGGTGTAAGCGTGATGATCGGGGAAGACCCGAGACGCAGTCGGCGTCGTACCGAGACTTTCGAGCGTGCGCCGAAAACTATCGGGGTTACCGATGCCGCAGAACGCCGCCACGGTCTTACCGCAAAGCTCTTCAAACGGCATTGTTGAATCGACACCGATCAGTTCGGTCGGGGCGTGTTCCGCGAGTGCGATCGATTTGCCCGGGAATCGTTCGCTCAACCATGCTCGCTGTTCGCGTGCGGCTACGACACCGGCCACGTCGCAACGTGTGATGACGATGGCGGAGGCGCGACGCAGTTGGTGGATCGGTTCGCGGAGTGTGCCACGCGGGAACATTCGCAGTGTCGGCAATGGGCACGTCGCGTCGATCAGCACGATGTTGCATTGGCGGTGCAATCGGCGGTGCTGGAAACCATCGTCGAGAACGAGTAACTCGGCTTCGAGTTCTTCGATCGCCGTCGTCCCGATTGCGATGCGATCGATGCCCTGCAAGTGCGGCACGTCGGGCAAGTTTTCTTCGAGTACCATCGCCTCGTCGTTCGGGCCACTTTTACTGCCATACCCGCGGCTGAGTATCGCGACCTGCTTGCCGTGGTCCGCACACCAGCGCGCAACGTACTCGACGCACGGCGTTTTTCCCGTCCCGCCGAGCGTGATGTTCCCGATACTAATCACCGGCACCGCGAGCTTATGCACCTTGCGATGGCCGTTGTCGAACAGTCGGTTTCGGATGCCGACACCGATCCGATATGGCACACTCAACACGCAGAGGCCGACGCGGGCGACGAAGCCAACGATGCCGTGTTCGCCGCGAATGATCGCATGGTATCGCTCGGAGCGGTTCGGCACGTGGCTACTCGTGTGTGGTGGAATCCACGCACAGAGTACCATCGAAAAAATGAACGTGTCAACGCGGAGTCGGAAAGAGGGTGTCCGCGGTACCCCTACAAACGGGCACGCGACGTTTGCACGGCCTTCGACTACACTACGAATCTTCACATTTTATCGTCGCCTTGAGGTTCCCGGATGTTCTCGAACGCATTGTGGATGGCAATTGCTATCGGTTCCACGGCACAAGTTCCCACCGCACCCATGCCGCGTGTCGTGGAAACGAAGAAAGCCGAATTCGCGCCACCGGTTGGGGCGTTGCGGTTGCGAAGTGTCGGCCCGGCGGTGACTTCCGGGCGAATCGTCGGCTTCGCGGTCAACCCGAAGGATCGCTCGAATTATTACGTGGCGGTGGCGTGTGGTGGTGTGTGGAAAACGACCAATGCGGGGACGACGTGGCAACCGGTGTTCGATGGCGAAGGTTCGTACTCGATCGGTTGCGTGGTGCTCGACCCGAAGAACCCGAACGTCGTCTGGGTGGGTACCGGCGAGAACAACAGCCAACGTAGCGTGGCGTACGGCGATGGCGTTTACAAGAGCATCGACGGCGGCAAATCGTGGGCGAATGTCGGCCTCAAGACGAGCGAGCACATTGGGAAAATCGTCGTCGATCCGCGCGATTCGGACACGGTTTATGTTGCCGCACAAGGGCCACTCTGGGGGCCGGGTGGCGAGCGCGGACTTTACAAAACCACCGACGGCGGCAAGATTTGGACGCGAATCCTGACGATCGACGAGAACACGGGCGTGACCGATTTCGTCGTCGATCCGCGCAATCCGGACATCATCGTTGCCGCGAGCTATCAGCGTCGGCGGCACGTCTGGACGCTCATCAACGGCGGGCCGGGTTCGGGCGTGCATCGCTCGATCGATGGCGGCAAAACCTGGAAGAAACTCGGTGGCGGTTTACCCGGCGGCGATATCGGACGCATCGGTTTGGCGATGGCACCGACCGCACCCGACACGCTGTACGCGATCGTCGAGGCGGGCGACAAAGCGGGTGGCATTTTCCGCAGTACCGACCTCGGCATCACGTGGGAGAAACGCAACCCGTTCGATGCCCAAGCCCAATACTATGCGCACCTCGTCGTCGATCCCGTCAACAAGGATCGCCTCTACGCGATGAACGTGTTCATTCAAGTTTCCGACGACGGCGGCGCGACGCTCCGCAACCTCGGCGAAGGCAACAAGCACGTCGATAACCACGAAATTTGGATCGATCCGAACCAGCCGAATACCTACCTCGTCGGCTGCGATGGCGGCATTTACGAGAGCTTCGACCGGGGCGCGAACTGGCACTTTAAGTCGAACTTACCCGTCACGCAGTTCTACGATATCGGCGTCGATCAGAACCCGGCGAGCGGGCCGTTTTACCATATTTACGGCGGCACGCAGGATAACTTCACGCTCGGCGGCCCCGTGCGAACGCGCAGCCGCAATGGCATCACCAACGCCGATTGGTACGTCGTGCAGGGCGGCGACGGCTTCCATTGCAAAGTCGATCCGACCGACCCGAACACCGTTTACGGCGAATATCAATACGGCGGACTGTGCCGATTCGATCGCAAAACGGGCAACAGCGTCGACATTCAACCGCAGGCCGCCCCCGGCGAACCGCCGTTGCGCTGGAACTGGGATGCCGCGTTCACCATCAGCCCGCACAACCCGAAACGGCTGTACTTCGCCGCGAACAAACTCTTCCGTAGCGACGACCGCGGCGACACGTGGAAGCCCGTCAGCAGCGATCTCACGCGGCAACTCGATCGCGACAAGTTACCCGTGATGGGCAAAGTCTGGGGCCCCGATGCCGTATCGAAACACGTCTCGACGAGTTTCTACGGCAACATCGTCGCGCTCGCCGAATCGCCTGTGAAAGAAGGCGTACTGTACGTCGGTACCGACGATGGCTTGATCCAGGTGAGCGAAGATGGCGGGCAGATTTGGCGCAAAATCGAAAGCTTCGCCGGCGTGCCCGAGAAGACGTACGTCAGCAAAATCGTCGCGTCGCAGTGGGAGCCATTTACGGTGTATGCGTCGTTCGATGCGCACCAGAACGCGGACTTCAAACCGTACTTGCTGAAGAGCAGCGACGCCGGTCGAAGCTGGGTTTCGATCGTCGGCGACTTGCCCGAACGCGGCACGGTGTATTGCCTGGCCGAGGATCACGTGAACCCGAACTTGCTGTTCTGCGGCAACGAGTTCGGGCTGTTCGCGACGGTCGATGGCGGCAAGAAATGGCACCGCATGAAGAACGGACTACCGACGATTCAAGTCAAAGACTTGGTGATTCAAAAAGCGAACGACGACCTCGTCGTCGGCACTTTCGGGCGCGGCTTTTACGTCATCGACGACATCCGCCCGCTCCGCGAACTGACACCGGCGACGCTCGCCTTACCCGCGCACCTGTGTACGGTTCGCGACACGATGTTGTACATTCCGTCGGCGCAATACGGCGGTAACGGCAAGGCGTTTCAGGGGGCGTCGTTCTACTCCACGGAGAACCCCGCGTATGGTACCACGTTCACGATTCACCTGGCGGAAGGACCGAAAAGCCTAAAAACGAAGCGAAAAGACGCCGAGCGCGACGCAGAGAAAGCCGGGAAGCCACTGCCGTACGCAACGCAGGACGAACTGCGTGCCGAGACGGAAGAGGAAGCGATCAGCACGGTATTGCAGATTACGGACTTCAACAACGACGTGTTGCGGCAAGTGACCGTACCAACGGCGGCGGGAGTTCACCGCGTGACGTGGGACTTGCGCGAATCGGGCGTGACCGTTGGCGACGACGATTCCGGTGGCGGCCCGCTGACGATGCCGGGCCGGTATCGCGCGACGCTCGTACGCCGTATCGGTGCGAAGCGAACGCCACTCGCACCAGCGATCGAATTCGCGATTAAACCCGACCCGCTGACGCCGCTGACCGGCGCGGACTACGTGGACATCGCGGCATTCAACGCGAAAGTGAAAGGGTTACGTCGTACGTTGTCCGGCACGTCGAGTGCGGCAAACGACCTCGCCACGAAGCTCGATCTCATTCGCAAGGCGTTCGATCAGGCACCGAAAGTCGACGAGCCAGCGAAGGAATCTGTGAGGGTACTGCAAGAGAAACTCCGCATCGTGCAGCGAAAACTCAACGGCGACCGCGTGTTGGCGGCACGAAACGAGAACGTGCCCGATTCGATTTCGCAACGGGTCAACTATGCGGCGAACGCCAACTCGGATGCGCTGGCGAAGCCGACCGAAACCCAGAAAACCTCGTATGCGGCCGCCACCAAGGAACTGACCGCGCTACTGGCCGAGTTGAAGGCGATGATTGAAATCGATGTGCCCACGCTGGAAAAGAAGCTCGACGCGGCAGGGGCACCGCTGACGCCGGGGCGGTTGCCGAAGATCGAAGATAAGTGATTGTCGGTGTGAAACTCCCACCGGGATGAACCCTATCGCGTTCGGCACGATATTTGCGCGTTGCGCGAGGGTGAGGCCTCCGTTTAATGTACGGCTTCTCTTACCGGGAGT
>JAYVXI010000297.1:0-9904 GCA_043785305.1 Limnoglobus sp.
TCGTCGCACCCGCCACTGTGAAGCGGAACCAGTCGACTTCGTTGTTCGTAATCGCCTCCGCCGTCGTGTTGGCGTTGCCGAGGCTGTTGAGCGTGAGCAGACTCGACACAGGAATCGAAATCGAACTCGGCGGGATGCTCCCCCACGACGGCGTCACGCGGTCTTCGAGTTGCTCGACGCGAAACTTTGCTGCCGGTCGACGGGGCTGAGAAAGCATCGTTTGAACCTCATGATGAAATTGTTTGAACTATTCAATCAGATTATGCGGGAAGCTGCAACGGCTATGTTGTCTGTGCCGCGCGGAATTGTCGATATTTCATGAAACGTAGCGATTGACGCAAGAAATATTCGCCTCGACATTACACCCAGCCGCCGGTGACGGGTAGCACCTGCCCCGTAATGTATCCGCTTTCTTCGCTCGCCAGAAAGAGAATCGCGTTCGCGACGTCGTTCGGTTGGCCGAGGCGACCGAGGGGGATTTGCCGGATGTATTCGGCGGTCACTTCGGGCTTCACTTCACCGAGCATTGCGGTTTGAATGACGCCCGGTGCGACGGCGTTGACGGTGATGCCGCGCTTCGCGAGTTCCTTCGCCAGCACCCGCGTGAGGCCGATGACACCGGCCTTGGCGGCCGCGTAATTCGCCTGCCCGTGGAAGCCGACCAGCCCCGCCACCGAGGCAACATTCACGATCCGTCCGCCGTCGGCGAGAATCTCCGCACCGTATTTGCAACCGTGGAACACGCCGCTGAGGTTCGTTTCCACGACGTCGTGCCATTCGTCGAGCGTCATCTTTTTCATCGTGCGATCGCGGATGATCCCCGCATTGTTCACCAAAATATCCAGGCTACCGCAGTTGGCCTTCACGCGTTTCATCAGTGCTTCCATCGCGGCAGCATCGCGGACGTCGGCGGCGTGCGCATGGACGTTCGGCCCGAGTTCTGCACGCAATGCCTGCGCATCGCGACGGTTCCCGCCATCGGGATCGTCGTAATAATGCAAGATGCACGTCGCTCCGGCCTTCGCGAACTGGCTGAGGATCGCCGCCCCGATGCCACGCGAACTGCCCGTAACGAGGACGACCTTCTGCGCGAAGTTGTAGTGAATCATGGTGAGCGCCCGTTCCGTTTGTGAAATGCGGCATAAAAAACCGATGTTCGACCGCAGGCCGCACGGATTTTAGCCTATGATTCGCCTCGCGCATTACAGTGACATCCACCTGACACAACGCTCGCTCGGTTGGACGGTGCGCGATCTCGTTTCTAAAAAAGTGCCCGGTTGGGTGAACGTGAAACTGCTCGGTCGGGGCCAACGCTTCCGCCATGCGCCGCACGTCGCCGAACGGTTGATGAACGATTTCGCATCGCGCGGGTTCGATCACCTCATCTTCTCCGGCGACGCGACGACACTCGCATTTCCGAGCGAATTCGAACTTGCGGCGCAAACGATGCGGTTGGGCTCGACGCCGCCGACGCTCGCGGTGCCCGGCAACCACGACTATTACACCCGCGACGCCGTCGACGCGAAATTATTTGAAACGCACTTCGCACCTTGGCTGCAAGGCGAACGGCAAAGCGACGACACGTATCCCTTCGCACGGAAGGTCGGCCCGCTCTGGTTGATTGGCGTAAACAGTTGCACCGCGAACGGCTCGTTGTGGGACGCGAGTGGGGCGATCGGCGACGACCAACTCGAACGGCTCGAACGACTCTGTGCGACGCTATCGCCCGGCCTACGTATCCTCGTTACCCACTACCCGTTACGCAATGCGAAAGGCCGCGTCGAACACTCGACGCACCGCCTCCGCGATCACGCCCAAGCGATCGCCTCCGCCACGCGGGCCGGCATTTCGTTGTGGTTGCACGGGCACATTCACCGCGGCTTCGTGTTGTTGCCGACGCCGGAGATTCCATTTCCAGTCATTTGCGCGGGAAGCTGCACGCAGACCAATCGCTGGATGTACAACGAGTACGAAATCTCCGGCGACACGCTGACGATGCTCCGCCGCCGCTTCGATCCGATTTCCAACGCCTTCCAAGACGCCGAACGCGAGACGATACTGTTGCGAATATCGCCGTGATAAAGCGTCGCGCCTCGTTCCGATTCGTGTGCTAAATCTCTGGTAGTCGCACGCGCCGGGACGGTTGCATTTGCGGCTGAGTCAAAATGTTCTGCTGTCGGAGTATCGATCGATGTTTGCGTTCGCTCGGTTGCTGTTCGCACTCGCTTTATTCGCTATCGCGGATGTCGGTTTCGCGGCACCGCCCAAACCGACGCCCAAAACGACTCCGCCAACGGCTCCGCCAACGGCTCAGGACGTCGATCGCAACCCGATCGAGCATGTCGGCAGCAAAATTGCCATCGATGTTTACGTGCAATCCATCGGTCGTCGCGACATCGACGTTCGGTTGGAAAATCGCGTCAAACCGACGAATTTGAAGTTTCAAATGTCGCTATCGTTAGCCGATGAATTGTCCGACCGCAAAAAGTCGCAGTCGATGCTGGTGCGAGTCTTCGGGTCGCTGTACGCTCCAACGGAATTGAAAGGGAAGTACGTCGTCGAGGTCGATGAAATCGGCATTCTCAACGGCAATCGCGAAGTCGTGGCCACGCTGAATTCGGCAACGCTACCCACCACAATCAAGCCCGTCGTCACCGCAGCGCCGACCCCGATTCTCGCGCCGGTGCCGACGCGAGCCACCCCCGTGGCGACCGCACCGACGCCGATTCCCACGCAGGCTTCCGTCGTCATTGCACCTACGCCAACAGTAACTGCCGCAACTGACACACCGGTGGCAGCCGAGTCGTTGCCGATCGTGCCGATGGCGGGCGGGTTAGCCATCGCGGTTGGCGGTGCGTTCGCCTTCTGGATGCTTCGCAAACGAAAACCGACGGTACCAGCGCCGGCGAAAATGACCGCGATGACACAACCACTCGCTCAGCCCGTGCCCAATCTGCCGATGCAAATCGACACGCCGAAGCCCGTGCCCACGCCGTCCGCACCGTCGGTCCGCGACCGGTTGGCACAGCGATAACTCACTTCAGCCAGCGGTCGTACCAATCGAGCATTTCCTTGCGCATCGTCGGCGTCGTTGCGATTCGTCGCCCGACCGAGTAAAATCATCCGGAAAGGAAATCCCATGCCGCTACGCGACCACTTCCGCTCACCGGTGAACGACACGCACTCGTGGGACGAAGTCCACGGCGGGTGGCCAATGGAGATCGTGCGGGATCTGGTGAAAATCCTGCCGGTCGGGTTTCGCGCGGCTCCGAAGGTTCACCTCGGCTCGCCATTCAAAGTCGATGTCAGCACTTACGATCTGGATTCCCGCTACACCGATTCCGGCGATGGCGGCACAGCAACACTGACGCAAACGCAAACGCAAACGGCGCTGGCCCCGACGCTCGTCGTCGAAACCGATTTGTCCGAGCCGGACGAGTACGAAGTACGCATTTACGACACCGAACGCGGCCGGACGCTCGTCGCGGCCATCGAAATCGTCAGCCCGTCGAACAAGGATCGCCCCGCCAGCCGCGAGTTGTTCGTCGGCAAAGTGGCGTCGTTGTTGCAGCAAAATGTCTGCGTGTTGCTGGTCGATCTCGTCGGCGTCCGGCAGGCGAACCTGTACGCCGAACTCCTCGCGCTCCTCGGTTGTGCTGACCCGCAACTCGCCCCGACGCCACCGCACCTGTACGCCGTCGCGCTCCGCTTCCGCAAGCGACTAAAACGCCGTCCGCTGCTCGAGGCGTGGTTTTACCCGATGACAATCGGCCAACCGTTGCCGACGCTACCGATCTGGCTGACGCCCGAACAGAGCGTGACCCTCCCGCTCGAAACGAGCTACGAAGAAACGTGCCGGATATTGGGTGTCGCGTGAAAGTCCTCATTGCGATTCCGGCGGGGCGTCACTTCATCCAGCGGTCGAACCAATCGAGCATTTCCTTGCGCATCGTCGGCGTGTAGGTGTGTCCGATGTCCGGGTAGCGAATGCTCCGGAAGCGGTCGCTCGTACCGAGCGCGCGATACGTGCCGCCTGCTTTTTCTTCGATTGTGCGAATGCCATCGGCGGGCGAACCGGCATCGAGTTCGCCCGTGAGGAACAGTACCGGCTTCGGTGCGATGAGCGAAATCACACCTTCGGTGTCGAACTGTTTGAGCAAGCCGTCGGCGAAATAATAGACGCCGTGCTGCCGGAGTTGGCCGTGTTTGATGAGGTTCTCGTAACGGGTGAGGCAGGCCACGCCGACTGTGCAAGCGATGCGATCGTCGACGGCGGCGAGCCACCAACTCCGGGTGCTGCCCATGCTGATGCCGGTCGTGCCGATGTGCTTGACATCGACTTCGGGCCGCGTGCAAAGGTAATCGAGCGCGACGAGATCATCGCGGACGAACATGCCCCAGAGCGTTCGGCCGAACAGGAGGTTGTACTTCATCTGGCTCGCCTGCTGATTGACCGTCAACTCGGTCGTGCCACTCGGCCCTTTTCCGGCCCGCTCGCCGTACCACGCCGCATCGGCGGCGAACACCACCCAGCCGCGTTTGACGAAGGTGATGCCGAGCGGTTCCGCGCCGCCGTTCATGTTCGGCGTCAGAAGCTGCGGATGATGAAAGCTCGACGAATGTTGCCAGAAGATCGTTGGTGCGGGCTTCGTTACGCCATCGGGGATGAGCATCATCGCCGACATCGTACCGTCGATGCCGTTGAATATCCGCAGTCTTTCGAGGCGAAAACCGGGGTGGCGCTCGGCAGACACCAGATGCGCCTTCGGCGTTGTGGGCCGCGGTGGCAAGTCGCCGAGCGATGCCACGACCTTCGCTTTCACGTCGGGTCGCCGCTTCGCCCATGCGTCTTTATCGGCGGGAATGTCGAACGCCGGGAACGGCAGTGTCTTGTAAATCTCCGGTACGAGCGCGTCTTGTTCGGCTTCGGCTTTGCGGTACGCCGCCACCGCATCGGGGCCGCTCGCGGGGGCTTTCAGCATCGTCGGCGAAAGGATCGCGAGCTGGCGTTTAATGCTATCGGCGACGGCATCCGCCAGACGTTCGTACCCCTCCGGCGTGAAGTGCGCGCCGTCTTTATCCAGCAATTTCGAGGGGTCGCCATCGTGTACGATGCGGTACAAATCGTGAATCGGTATCTCGAGCGGCAACAGCGTTTCCGCGGCCTTCTCGTTGTAGGCGCGTACGTCTTTGTCGAACCAGTTGAAGGCCGCATCGGTCGCTGCGTGGCGGTCGTCGACGATCGGCGTCGTTGCGGCAAACAGAACGTGCGGCGTCACTTTGCGAATCGCCTCGGCAATGATTTTCAAGTTCGCCGCGTAGTCTGGAAGCGGCACCTGATAGAGAGATGTTTTCTTCGACCGTTTCAGATCGTGCAAGCCGTTGTTCCAGTGAACGATCAGCGGCTTCGACTCCGCAAGCCAGCCATCGAGCAACCGTTTTGTCATGACGGTATCGCCGCCGTTTTGCTTCGGCGAATAGACGATGGCCACGCCTTCGAGCTTCTTCGCAACGAGCGGCGCATAACCCTCGCGAATCGAATCGCCGAGTAGCAACACGGTCGGTAACTCCGCCGAAGCGTGCGACGACATTGCGATGAAAATTAACGCCGCAAGGACTTGTCGCATAATGCACCTCGAACGGATCCAATGGTTAAAGCAACGAGCTACTCCACATCTGTCACATCGTGCGATTCCGGTACATAATTCGTAATCTCGATTGGCACTACGATTTCGCCTTCGGGCCAAGGTATGTCGAACGGCGCGCTGATTTCCTCCGTGAGGAAGATCGCGTTTCGCACGGGTGCCGACTCCAGGAATACCGTGTTGTCGCGCAGCGCAGTCTCTAGCACTTCGACCACCGTATCGGCGGGCGTTCGTTGTCGGTCCGCCGCCAGTCGTTGGATTCGATCGTAAAGACGGATAGGAACGTCGTTCAAAACTAAGGTCGGCATTGCGACATCCTCACGGTCTCAATCGTGTGAAACAGCGACATTCTATCACTTCTCGGCGGGGACGCGCAATTGGGCGAATGGTCAATCGGTTTCGCAACTTGTGCGAGATATGGCGATTCTCACCTGCGGCGCGAGTATGCCGACCTTGCGGTGAGAATGTGCGATTTTCCAGACGGCTTCGGTAGGAGTTTCCTTGTGCAAACTGCGTTCCTGTTAGACAACACTAGGGTGACTTTGCCCGAAATGCAGACTGTATCGACGCGGTCCGGAAATGTCATGAACCCTTTGAATCCTCAACGCGACTCTGCATATCGCACGCACATCGCGGGTGCCAACGAGATCGCACGCGAATTTGCGGTGGCGGCCCATCAACCGCTCGACCGACGGACCGCCTGCGAAGCACTGCCGAACCTGACGATCCCGCCCGTGAACCCTGCCGATGTCGAAACGCCTCCGCCGGGGCATTCGGCCAGCGGGATGATCCCTTCCGATGCCATGTGCGCGACGGTGCGTTACGAACTGATCGGCGAGATTGCCCGCGGCGGCATGGGCGTGTTGTTGCGCGCCCACGACCGGTTGATTGGCCGCGAACTCGTCATCAAGCTGCTCCGCGATGAACTGCGTGGTCATGCCACCGCCGAACGGCGTTTCTTGCGCGAAGCCCGCATTAACGGCCAACTGCAACACCCCGGTATCGTGCCGATTTACGATGTGGGTCGATTCCCCGACGGTCGGCCGTTCCTAACGATGCGCTACGTGTACGGTCGCACGCTCGAGGCAGTGCTGGCCGCACGATCGTCCGCCGCTGCCGACCATCCGCAACTGCTACGCATCTTCGAGCGAGTCTGCGAAACGGTGGCGTATGCCCATGCCAAAGGCGTGATCCACCGCGACTTGAAGCCGGCGAACGTGATGGTGTCCGGGTTCGGACAGGTGCGGGTTCTCGATTGGGGTTTAGCGAAAGTCGTCGGCGAACCGCCGGAGCCGCACGACAGCGAACCGATGCTGACGCCGTCGCCGTTTCTCACGCAGTTCGGCGCGGCCATCGGCACCCCCGCGTTCATCCCGCCGGAGCAAGCATCGGGCGAGTGCGTCCAGTGGAACGAGCGCTCGGACGTTTTCGGGCTAGGTGGCATCTTGTGCGAAATTTTCACCGGTCAACCGCCGTACGTCGGCGAGACGATGCAAGCAATTTGGGCGAAGGCCCGCTCGGGCGACTTACGCGAAGCCCACGAACGCCTGCGAAATTGCAGTGCCGACCCCGCCTGGGTGCAACTCGCCATCGCCTGCCTGGCCCCCAACCCCAACGACCGCCCCCGCTCCGCAGAGGAAGTCCTCTGTGCCACTGCGCATCGAAAATAGACTGACATATTCGCCAAGGCGAGCGGTGGGTGTAAGCCCACTGATCCAGACATCGTCACATGCAATTTCGATAGACAGAGATTGCTACCGCGAAATCAGCGTTTCACAGCGTGGATCTTTCTTATGTAGCTGGCCTCTGTGATGCCGGTGGGTAGCCTCTCCTCAATTGTCAGGCTTCCGGGTCACAGACCCCAGCTACAACAACGGAAAGTCAGTGCCATCGGGCGTGAACTCTCGCGAAACATCGCGACCGTCCGATGCATCAAGCCCGCGCTTCGCTCCGAAGATTATCCATTCATGCTGTACATCGGTGAACTCGGCACCGACTTCACGAAATGGCCGACGGTGAAACATTTTGCCTCGTGGCCGGGGTTGTGTCCGAATTGGAAGAAAACGGGCGGGAAAGTGAAGTCGAGCGCGACCCGCAAGGGAAAGAATCGCGCCGCAACCGCGTTGCGATTGGCGGCGTGGTCGTTGTTGCGAAGCAAAAATTACCTCGGTGCGTATCTGCGGCGGCAGCGTTAGCGGTTGGGCGCGCCGTAGGCGATCACGGCGACCACTCACAAGCTCGCGCATCTTGTACAACTTGATGCGATACGGCGTGGAGTACATGAAAAAGACCGAAGCCGAGTACGCGGATCAAGAGCGCTCGCGACAGGAAAAGAGCTTCCACCGCAGGGCAAAAGAGTGACGAGTGACGAGAAGGAATTGACAATTCGGAAAGTGACGCGGCTTCGGAAAATGCGAGGACGGCCCCCGCAACCGGTGCGCGCCGAGGGTGACGCAAAGCACCGGTCACAGCGGTTGGTTAACGCTCGCCGCCCGATGAAGTCCTGGGCGACGTGCCTTTACGGAGTGGCTGGCGGTGCCGAACTGCTGTCCGCGTCGACGCTCTGTGAGTCTTTCGAGATGCCGAAGAACAGTAGCCCGCCGCTGCTCAGGAGGCTCACTAACGCCCCGAAGGAAACCAGGTTCGGCTCCACTTTCGCGACGACCATGTAGAGCAGGACACCCGCGGCCGCGATAAACACCAGCGCCGAAACAATAAACTTGAGCGCCTCTAGCTTCCGCTTGTGCCGACGTTCTTCTGCCTCCAGAAAACTGACGCTCACTCCCTCCGCAAGTACCGACGGTGGGAGGGGGAGCTGGGTTGGGGGTATGACCGCCCCAAGCCGCCGGTGGTACTCGTCCGTCAAGAACTCGGTGTAGCGACGGAAGTCTGGGAAGTACTCCTTCGTCGCGTTCGTGCGATATATGACGAACCGAGTAGTGTGTTCCTCTTCGTCATCGTCGTAGGTCCAAACCTCCCAGACTTGAAGATCAAGTAGCCGGTAGGGACCGTCGACGTACTCGATCGAGCCGTCCTGTTTTTCGTTGACGTACGCCTTGATCTCGTCATCGTTCGGCATCACAGTCTCCACGCGGGGGCAATATCCGGCTGCCTTACGTCCAATGCCGGTGAATTAAGGAAAATAATGAGGAATTTGCGACTTTGTCCCAGTTATTTTCACTGCCAGAGATGAATAACTGAAGCCTTTTGAGTGCGGATCTTAATTTGGCACTCACGCTCCTGCTTAATTCACTGACATTGGCCTTACGTCGGCCTAGGAGCATTATGGACTGAGACATCGGCAGGCCACGTTACCCAACGACATAGCGGGCGTCAGCATTGGCACCCGCTATGTCGCTCGCGGATCAGGTCTTCCAGCGTTACGTCCTTCACGTCCAGCTTGCTCGCTGGAATGTCGGCGCGCAGTTCCAATATCGTCCCAGGCATTCGTTATTCAATGATCTGCGTTCGGTCACCCCCAAGCGCCAGCGTCGAACGTCCCACCAGCGGCATTCGCTGTCCCACGCCACGGGGCCGAGGACATCATCACTGGGAAACGCGCCACCCGCGCGCCCTCTGCCGCCGAACGCAAAAGAATCTATGCGTTGCGATCCGCACGAAGAGCTTGCTTGCGACCTGCGGCGTTCTTCGCGGATCGCTACGTATAGATTCCAGTTGTGCTAAACCGCTCGTTTGCGAAGCCGCGGCGACTCTGGAGTTTCAATCCACAGCCGCTTCACTTCCGCTCATTCTAAACACACTCCCACGACGGTCGCAACGACTTTCTTCGCATTTTTCGACATCCGGATCGATATTTTTCCCTTCCATCGCTTCCTGCAAACTCGCGATTCGTCGCGCGGTGCGTACCTTCCACGACGACTCCCACGAGCCGAGCGCGTCGCGGTTTTCACCGACGCCTGGCTCGCTACGAACTGTCCCACCCGCGCATGCGGCGGATCGAACCCGGCGGCAAAACGGGTGCGAAGGTACGCACCCACTTCCCCGCACGCTTTTCCGTCGTGAAAATGCCCCACTTGTCAGAATCCACCGAGATTCGTTTGTCGCAATAATATTCGCAACGCATTTCGGGCGCAAGACTTACGCGATTTGATTCGGACAGACTGCACTAAGTTCCTGGGGCGTCGTCCTCACGCTCGTCGTCCAGGGCCGGCTCCCCCATGCGGAGGGACCGCAGGAACGATAGCAGCCGCTCGCGGCACTCGGGCGGCAACCCAACCGGCACCTGGAACCCGACGCTC
>JAYVXI010000298.1:0-9879 GCA_043785305.1 Limnoglobus sp.
CCGTGCCGCGAGCAAGTGGCCCGAGGCGATCGCCGCATGGGAAAAGCTCCGCGACGCACGGGGCAAGTTGCTCGGGGCCGATCACCCGAGTGCCCTCCAAACGCAGTTCCACCTGGGCTGTACGTACCTCGACGCGGGAAAGCCCGAAGTGGCCCTCCCGATGGTGACGGAGACGCTCGTCAAGATCCGACGCGGGTTCCCGGCGGACAGCCCACAGTTGGCAGGGATTCTGGCCAAATGGTCTTCCTCGTTGCTCGGTGCCAGGGCGTACCTCGAGGCCGAACCCGTCCTACGCGAGTGTCTGGCCATCCGCGAGAAATCGCAGCCCGACGCCTGGACCACGTTCAACACGCAGTCGATGCTCGGCGGGGCGCTGTTCGGCCAGAAGAAGTACGCCGACGCCGAACCGCTGTTGCTGAAGGGCTACGAAGGGCTGAAGGCCCGCGAGACGACGATTCCGGAACAGGGCAAAGTCCGCCTCCCCGAAGCGCTCGACCGACTCATCGAACTGTACACCGCCACGAACAAACCGGACGACGCGAAGAAGTGGCGGGCCGAGCGCGCAAAGTACCTGGAACTTGCACCGATGCCGCGGGTGGTGAAGTGATTGTCCCGACATCTGGTATGATGACGGGAAAAAGAGGTGCGACATGGCGTTCAGCAACTTCACCCTGGCTTCCGCCGTCTCCGAATTCGGCCTGACGGTCCGCACGCAGTCGTTGTTCCCGCACGTTCCGCCGATCGAAGTCGGTGCGGGCGTTCGGTACACGCTCGACACATTCGGTCAACTCGCCGTAGGGATCAACACCGAAAAGGCGCGATCCGAATGGCTAATCGCCCCACTGCTCGGCGAGGTCTGGAACCGCGGGCGGGGCACCCTGTTCGTCCTTTCGGGCGTCGATTTCACCGTGGACAAAGAAAAGGGGCTAACTGGTGTGGTCGATTTCATGGTCGGTCGCGGGCCGCAATTGTCGTTCGTCCTCAGCCCGAGTTGCCCGATCCTGGCGGTGGTCGAGGCGAAGAACGAGAGCATCCCCGGCGGGCAGGGGCAGTGCGCCGCGGAGATGGTGGCGGCCCAGCGATTCAACCAGACGGCCAAGACCGACATCGACACCGTATACGGGGTGGTGACGACGGGGACGACGTGGAAGTTCCATCAGCTGCACGGTACGTCGCTGGTCATCGACACCCGCGAGTACCTGATTTCCGAAGTGGACCAGATCCTCGGCATCTTGATGTATATTGTCGGCCTCAATCCAATCACGACGAACAGCGTCTGAAGTGGCGAGTAATAGAATTCCCGCACACAACTAGCTCATGTGGCGGATGCGGTAGAGGGTGCCCTTTGTGCGTTCGCCGCCGGGTTCGCCGGCGCGGATGAAGCTCGGCTCGACGTCGAGTTCGGCTTCGCCGCAACGCCAGCGGAAGCTGCGGGCACACTCGCGGTCGGGGTCGGTAATCAGTGCGAGGCCACCGGGTGCGAGCGTGGCTTTGATGAATGCGGCGAGCGGTTCGACCATCGCTTCGATGTACATTAAATCCGAGCCGATAATCACGGGAAACGTCACGCCTGCGGGTGGTGAACGCATATCGAGCGGCATCGCGGCGAACTGCGTGAAGCCGTTGCGCGCGGCGTTCGCGGTGGCGAACTTTACGGCCATTTCGTCGATGTCGGAGAACGTCACGTGTAATCCGCGCGCGAGTGCCGCGATGCCACCGAGACCGAGGCCGCAACCGATTTCGAGAGCTTGCACGGGCGCGGGCCATTGCTCCCACGATTCGCGAAGCACGACCTTCGCCAGCATCCGCCCGGCGGCCCAAAGGTCCGTCCAGTACGGGATGTATTCGTGCGTGGCATACGTCGAAAGTACGATCGGGTGATTGAAAACCAACTCGATCCCCGATGGGCGTTCGAGTATGAACGTGCGGCGTTCGACGATCACGGTTTCGAGGATGCGCTCGGCCACCGCATCGGCGGGCGTGCAAATGATGCGCGTCGGGTTCGACATCGTTCTTTCCATTTCAACTGCGCGGCATTTTCTCGTGCCATTCGTCGAGCAACTTGCTGATGCCGCGAAAGGCGAAGTCGAGGTTCGCCAGTTCGTGGCCCAAGTCGATGGCCCGCTGATACTCGCCGTGTTCCGCCGAGCCGGTTGCCAGTTGGAACATCACTTCCTTCCGGGACGATTCATCGGTCGTCGGGAGCAGTTGCAGGGCTTCTTCGAAGTTGCGTTGCGCCAGTCGCCAGTTGTTGCGGCGTCGGAAGCCGAGGCCCAGGTACATCGCGGCCTTGCCCTTCAGCTTCTCGTCGCGGCGGGCGTGTTGGAGTTCGGCGATCGCTTCGTCGATGAGGTTCGCGTTCAAGAGCCGCGTGCCGAGTTCGAAGCGGGCGGACAGGTCTGCCGGGGATCGGTCGGCGCGGGTGCGAAAGATGGTAATCTCGCGCGCGTTGATCTCTTTCACCAGCTTCGAGCGTTGCTTGACGAGATCGTCGTGCGTCGGGGCTTCGTCGTCGGCCTCTTCGGTTTTCGGCTTGTCGCGAAGGGCTTTGAGCTTCGCCTCGGTGCGTTCGAGGTTCTTGCGGAACGGCAGGATGTCGAGTTCTTGCATTTCCAGTTGGAGCGTGTGGTGGTTGCCGGTCGGCCCCAATCCTTGCAGTAACACGGCCTTGGCGCGATCGTCTTGCCCGACTTTCCGGAATGCGGCGGACAGTTGAATGTACAGGTTCGGTTCGGTCGGGTCGGCCTCGATGCGCTTCATCAGGGCTGCCGTTTCGCGGCTCACTTTGTCGGTACGCTCGTGGGCTTGCTGTTCGAGTTTCTCCAAGATCGGCGAGGCTTTCGACCCCGATGCGACGCCGTCGTATTGTCCGCGGGCGATGGTCTCGCTGGCGGCGAGATCTTTCGCTTTGTGCGCGGCTTCGACGTCGGTAGGGTTGGCATCGCGGACGAGTTGCCAAAGCGCGATCGCTTTTTGGAAGTCGCCGCGTTTCTCGAACTGCCGCGCGAGCGCCCGGTTGAGCGTGGCATCTTTCGGAAACTTTTGCCGCGCTTGATCCAAACTGAAGATGGCGAGGTCGGTCAGGCCGAGCGCGTCGAACGCATCGGCCATGTCCATCTGACTGCCGACGTCCCACGGGTTGCGGGACAGAACCTGTTCGCCGTGTTCCAACACGCGGACGAAATCGCCGGAGGCTTTCGCCGCCATCATGCGGGCTTTGAACCGCGGCGTCGTCAGGAACGCGAACCGACTGCCGCGAAGGTTGTTGCCGTACTTTTCCTTTTGCGCACGGCGTAACGTCTGGCGGAAACTGAAGTTGGCGGGGTCGATGCGGCAGCAGGTGAGGAGCAAGGAAATGGCGTAATCGTGGCTGCCCGACGCTAAGACTTCGCGGGCGCGGTCGTAGTTTTCCCCTGCGATGCGGCGCTGTTCGCTCGTCGTTGCGGGGAGGACCATCGTACTACGTGGGGGCGGCATTGTTCTTCCTTCTGCCAACTGGAAACCGAATGCAGTATCTATTGTAAGAGTACCGCGCGTCACCCTCACGAAAATCGGCCAATGCCTGCGACACCCGTGTGGACGTTAAACCCGGATGATCCGAACCCCGAGACGATCCGACAGGCGGCGAGCCTGCTCGTGGCCGGCGAACTCGTCGCGTTCCCGACGGAAACGGTTTACGGGCTGGGTGCGAACGCGCTCGACGCCGACGCCGTGGCGAAAATCTTCCTCGCGAAAGGACGCCCGAGCACGAACCCGGTGATCGTTCACATTGCCGACGCCGAAGATGTGGCAATGGTAACCGCTACGTGGCCCGAAGTCGCGGCAAAACTCGCGAAACGATTCTGGCCCGGCCCGCTGACGCTCGTTCTACCACGGAATCCGCGCATCCCGGACATCGTGACCGCCGGCGGCGAAACCGTCGGCGTCCGCTGCCCGGACAACACCATCGCGCGGGCACTGATCCGTGCAGCGGGTGTGCCGATTGCGGCACCGAGCGCCAATCGATCGATGGAACTGTCGCCGACTCGCGCCGAACATGTTTTGAGCGCACTCGATGGCCGCATCGCTGCGATCTTGGACGGCGGCCCGTGCCGTGGAGGGATCGAGTCGACGGTGCTCGACCTTTCGGAAGGCGTGCCACGACTGCTACGCCCCGGTTTGATTTCGCTTGCGATGCTCAAAGCCGTCGTCGACGAGGTACGTCATCCGACGACAACCGCGGGGCCGAGCCGTTCGCCGGGGCAGATGGCGCGGCATTATTCCCCGCACACGCCGGTCGTTTTGGCGAATGGATTGGCCGAAGTGGAACGCATTCTTACGGAACTGCGCGAGCGAGGTTTGCGTACCGTTTGCTTGAATGTCACCGGTGTACCTGCGGAATATGCGGAAGCACTCTACGCGATTCTGCACCAGTTGGACCGCGAACAGTACGATACTATCGTCGTCGAAATGCCACCCGATACGCCGGAGTGGGCCGCCGTGCGGGATCGCTTAACGCGCGCCGCCGGAACAATATGCGCAAAACACCCACTGTGACGGATCGCCGTTGTAGTTTTGCGAATGGTTGAATACACTTCCCGCTCAACCGCATTCGCCACCCATTCCGTTCACTCGCGCTTCGTCCGCGCGAGGGGTTTGTTTCGGCGCGTGCCTCTTCGTTGGAGTCGACTCATGAGTCTGGTTACGGAATTCAAAGCGTTCATCATGCGTGGGAACGTCGTCGATCTGGCCGTCGGCGTCGTAATCGGTGCGGCCTTTGGTAAGGTCGTCGAGTCGATCGTCAAAGACGTCTTCATGCCAATCGTTGGCTTAGCCACGGGCGGGATCGATTTCTCAAAGGAAACGATCACGCTTTCCGGCGATGCGAAGCTCGGCGTCGGCAACGTGGTTCAATCGCTCATCAACTTCGTCATCATTGGCGCGTGCCTGTTTTTGGTCGTGAAACTCATGAACACTATGAACAAGAAACCGGTTGCGTTACCACCGGAGCCGACGACGTCCGAGAAGTTGCTCGCCGAGATCCGCGACTCGCTCAAGAACAAGTAATTTCCGGCATTCGTAACGCCGCCGACGTGTTTTTGAGTGAAATGCATCGTACAATGCTGATGTTGTTGCCGCTCGAACGCACCTGTAACCGGTGAATGCGTGGGCGTTGTTTTTACTGCTGTCGTCGTCCAAGCACTCGGCACTCTCCACGCTCCGCTACGCAAAGCCTTCGCGTCGCGGCTAATTCCAGAACGCTCTACGCCGTCAGCGATTCCATTCCTCGGCAGGCTTCGCGCAACCGCCGGATACCCTCGGTAATCGCGTCGGGTTCCGCCACGCCGAAGCTCAGTCGCACCTCGTTTTTCGGCACGAATCCAGTCGCATCGGGCACGTGGCCGAACTCGCCGGGGATGTACAACACGCCCGCCTCGGTGGCACGTTCCACGATGCTCCCACCGATGCCCGCGTTCAACCCTACCGGGAACGTCAGCCAGACGTACAGACCACCGGCGGGCACCGTCCATGTCACTTCGGGCCAATCGCCGAACTGGTCTTCGATCGCGCGCAACATCGCATCGCGTTTGGTGCGGTACACGTCGCGCAGTTTGAGCACGTGCCGATGGTACGCGCCGTTCTCCAGTAGCTTGTTCAAGATGTGCTGATTCAGGTTCGACGAACCGAAGTCGTGGCAACCCTTTAAGTTGCAGATCGGGTTGACGAGGTCGCGCGGCATAATCGAATAGCCCGTCTTCAACCCCGGCGCACACGGCTTCGAGAACGTGCTCGTGTAGACCACGTATTCGTTGTTTTGGTCGAACCGCTTGATGCTGGTGATGTCGTCGCCGTCGTAACGCAGTTCGCGATAGGCGGCATCTTCGAGAATCAGAATGCGGTGCGTCTTACTATACCGTTTCGCCAACTCCACCAAGCGTGGGCGGCGGTTCTCGGCGAGCGTCAGCCCCGTTGGGTTCTGGAAGTAATCGACGGTGTAGATCATCTTCAGTTTCGCGATTTCGCCCGACTTTTCCAGGCTTTCCAGCAAGTCTTCGAGCGCGTCGAGGTCCATGCCGCCTTCGTTCATCGGCACGCTTAGTACCTTCGTGCCGTGGCTCTTCAAACAGTCGTGGAACACGAAGTACGAGGGGGCTTCGGCAATCACGATGTCGCCCACTTCAAACAGCACTTCGCCGAGGAGATACAGCATCTGTTGCGAACCGGTCGTGATGACGACGTCGTTCGCTGTCAGCCCGATGTCAGCCGCATTCACGCCGTCGGCATCGCAGAGCAACCCGAGTGCCTTTTCGCGAAGAGGCAGCAAGCCGCGCGTGGAGCCGTACTGCAATGCCGCCTTCGCCGCGACCGGGTTCGCCATCATCTCGGCCACGACGGCCGCGATGTCCGCCGACGGGAACGCCGACTCGTCGACGAGGCCCGCCGCGAGCGAGATCAGGCCCTTCGTTTCAATCGCCTTTTGGACGAAGTAACTGATCGGCGAGTCGGCGGTCCGGCGAGATCGTTCGGACAGCAAGAACGGCGCAGGTGGCATAACGAGGCTCTTTCTCAGTTGTCGAGGCACAAATGCAAACGGCCCCGGAGACAATCTCCGGGGCCGTTGAATTACCAATTCAGTTCCCGGAGCTTAGGTGAATGCGGCGGCAACCGCCGCGTTGGCAACGACGACAACGACCGCGATTGCGGTACGTGCATGTCGGGTTGCATTCGGGAAGGCCATCACATTCACCATAGTTCGCGGGGCCGCAAAAAATCATTTGCGACACGAGATTTTTATCACCCGCCAACCGCAACAGCAAGAGGAAACACTATGAATTCGTTTCGCCGCGCCGCGAAGGCACGCCGATTCATGCGGCGGGGCGCTTCCATTCGGTTTTCCAGCGATTGCGGTCGAGGTAGGTGGCGAATGGGCGACGGCCGCAGAGGACTCGCCCGATCGAATAGGCGATTCGACGGCCCAATGCCAGTCGCTCTTGGGCGTACTCTTGCAATAGCGTTTGATACTTTTGGAGACTTGGTAGGAACCAATTTCATGCACGGGGCCACGGAAGGGAAACGCCTCGGCGATGGCGCGGATCATCCCATGCAGAAAGCGAGTCATAAAGCGTCCTACTGTTGCGAGTGATTCCTCTCCTATCGGCAAAACACCGATTTGGCTTTAACGAATCAACATGTATTCGGATTGAGTGTAATTAGAAGAAGACGGCATTAACCACGGAAAATGAAACAGACAAAATGAGACATGGGGCACGTAAAAACGTGCCCCACATAATTAGAGTTTCAGTTCGCGTTCCGAACTCGAAGCTTATCGGGCCGCAGATCGCGCTCCGCTTCGCAGTGCGGGGTCGAGGTCGAAGCGGTCGAGATTCATCACTTTGTTCCACACGGCCACGAAGTCGCGAACGAACTTGGGCTGGGCGTCGTCGCTGGAGTAGACTTCCGCGATGGCTCGAAGTTGCGAGTTTGAACCGAACACGAGATCGACCGAACTGGCGGTCCACTTGACCTTGCCCGTTTTGGCGTCCCGCCCATCGTAGAAGTGTTCGCAGACCGGCGACACTTTCCATTCCGTATTCATGTCGAGCAGGTTCACGAAGAAGTCGTTGGTCAGCGCCTCGGGCCGTTTGGTGAAGACGCCGAGCGGCGAGCTACCCGTGTTGGCATTCAGAACCCGCATCCCGCCGATGAGAACGGTCATCTCTGGGGCTGTCAGCGAGAGCAGGTGGGCGCGATCGACCATCAACGCTTCGCCCGCTTTCGTGAGATCGCGGCTGTAGTGATTGCGGAAGCCATCCGCCGTCGGCTCGAGAACCGCAAACGACTCGACGTCGGTTTGTTCCTGCGAAGCATCGGTGCGGCCCGGCGTGAAGGGAACCACGACGTTTTGCCCGGCCTTTTTCGCGGCTTGTTCGACCCCGGCACAACCACCGAGAACGATCAAGTCTGCGAGCGAAACTTTCTTCCCGCCGACCTGTGCCTTGTTAAAGTCGGCTTGGACCTTTTCGAGAATCTGCAAGATCTTCCCGAGTTCGTCGGGTTGGTTGACCTTCCAATCCTTCTGCGGGGCGAGGCGAATTCGTGCCCCGTTGGCCCCACCGCGTTTATCGGTGCTGCGGTACGTCGATGCCGATGCCCACGCGGTCGAAACCAGTTGGGATGTCGACAGCCCCGATTCGAGGAGCTTGCTCTTGAGTGCCGCGATGTCTTGAACGTCGATCAAAGCGTGATCGACTTTCGGTACGGGATCTTGCCACACTTGCGGTGCCGCAACGGTTGGCCCGAGCAAGCGCGAGACAGGCCCCATGTCCCGGTGCGTGAGTTTATACCACGCCTTGGCGAAGGCCGCATCGAACTCTTTCGGGTTCTCGTGGAACCGCTTGGAAATCTTCGCGTAGGCGGGGTCCATCTTGAGTGACATGTCGGTCGTGAACATCATCGGGGCATGAGACTTCTTCGGGTCGTGTGCGTCCGGCACGGTCCCCTTGGCATTCTCTTCCTTGGGCGTCCACTGCGACGCACCGCCTGGGCCTTTGACAAGCACCCACTCGTAGCCGAACAGGTTGTCGAAGTATCCGTTCGACCATTTCGTCGGCGTCGAAGTCCACGCGCCTTCGAGGCCACTGGTGATCGTGTCGACGCCTTTTCCTTTGCCGAAGCTGTTCTTCCAGCCGAAGCCTTGTTCGTTGAGGCCGGCTCGCTCGGGTTCGGGGCCGACGTGCTTATCGGGGTTGGTCGCTCCGTGCGCTTTGCCGAGCGTGTGCCCGCCAGCGATGAGGGCCACCGTCTCTTCGTCGTTCATCGCCATTCGCCCGAAAGTGGTGCGAATATCCTTCGCAGCGGCGAGCGGATCGGGGTTAGCGTTGGGGCCTTCGGGATTGACGTAGATCAAGCCCATTTGGGTCGCACCGAGAGGCTGTTCGAGTTTTCGATCACCGGTGTGACGCTTGTCGTCCATCCACTTGGTTTCCGGGCCCCAGTAAATGTCCGCATCGGGTTCCCATGCATCCACGCGACCGCCGGCGAATCCGAAGGTCTTGAAGCCCGACGATTCGAGCGCACAGTTGCCGGCGAGGACCATGAGGTCCGCCCACGAGAGTCTCCGGCCGTATTTTTGCTTGATCGGCAAGAGCAACCGACGGGCCTTGTCGAGGTTCGCGTTATCGGGCCAACTGCCCACCGGCGCGAGGCGAAGGATACCCGATGCTGCGCCGCCGCGACCGTCGGTGACGCGGTATGTTCCCGCGCTGTGCCACGCCATGCGGATGAACAATCCCGCATAGGTGCCGTAGTCGGCGGGCCACCAGTCCTGCGACGTCGTCATCAGGGTCATGATGTCCTTCTTGACGGCTGCGAGGTCGAGTTTCTTGAACTCCTCTGCGTAGTTGTAATCCTCGCCCATCGGATCGCTTTTAGCCGAGTTCCGGTTGAGGACTTGTAGGTTCAACTGGTTCGGCCACCAGTTCTTATCTCCGTACTGGGCGGCTCCGGCCGGCATCGGCTTCTCTGCACCGACCTGAGCTTGGGCACCCAACACGGGACACTTGCTAATGTCCGGCGCGGGTTTGACGGCTGGCGGATTCTCAGCGAATACGGGCGTGGCAATGCCAAGCACCGTGCAGGTCATCATGACACGCATGAAGCGGGACGTTCTGGTCATGGTCTCTCCAGGTTTGTTAATCAATTCAAAACGAATCGTGGTGACCGTCAGGCAGGCTTTCCAAGTTATAGTCAATTTCGCGCGATTTATCAAACTCCTTTCAGGAGCGTTCGGGATGCACCCGATGACGAAATGGCTTGTACTTGGCATGGTACAAAACAGGGTATCAATGTGGGGCACGTTTTTTACGTGCCATTATCAATCATGGCACGTAAAAAACGTGC
>JAYVXI010000299.1:0-9800 GCA_043785305.1 Limnoglobus sp.
TACTGGCGACATATCCCAATCTGCTTGCCGAGCGTATTCCTGCGATGTACAACTGTATCCGTTTTTCAATTCCGGAGGGACATCATGAAACTCCTCGATCAAGTTCGCGACAAGATGCGATTCCTTCACTATGCGCTCGACACGGAAAAATCGTACCTGCGTTGGATCGAACAGTACATCCGCTTCCATAAGGTTGGCAACGAGTGGCGGCACCCACGAGATCTGCGCGAAGCGGAGAGATTTGTCTTTCTCGAATCTGGAATTAGCCGCGACGCGGAGTCTTCGTAGCGGAGCGCGTGCGCTTCACCCCGGTACGGGATTGTCAGAATATGGGTGAAGTCTACGCGCTCCGCTACGCAAAGCCTGCGCGTCGCGGCTAATTGAACCCGAACCGAGATGACCGAAAACGCCGTCAATCCCAACGTCACGTCACCGGTGCATCACCCACGCGAATTCGCGAAGTCAAAAAATCGCAGGCGATTCGACGTAAGTGGGAATTTCGACGTGTCGTGAGATTGTCTCCAAGTGTCGTGAGAATGTCGTGGTCGGTCGATTTTATGTCGTGCTCGGTCGATTTTGTGTCGCGTCCGGTCGATTTTCGGTCGGTAGTTGCGGCGGGTCTCGTATCGCTGGCTATCGACATAAGCCACGATCCGAGTTCGAGATGCGGAATACGGAACAGTGGATCGCGATCGAAAAGCCGCGATTTTGGGTCGCAAAAACCGAAAAAACACCCCAAAAAACGGTTTTGGAGCCTCCGCAATTGTGACTTACGTCGATTCTGGGAGTCACTTTTTGCAACGCGGCCCTACCGGTTCGCTGCTCTTTTCGGTCATTCCGGCGTTTCCGAGTGCGATCAGTTCGTGGGTTCGCGTTCGGTTGAGGTCGATAAAACTCGTCCACTTTGCGGGCACGTTGGCCTCGGAGAAAATCGCTTCGACGGGGCATTCGTGGACGCACGCCTCGCAGTCGATGCAGTCATCGGGAGCGATGTACAATTGGCTTTCGCCTTGATAAATGCAATCGCACGGGCAAACGACGACGCAATCGGTGTACTTGCAGTCGACGCACGGCTCAGTGATCACGAACGCCATTTCACGCACTCCTGTTAAGACATCGGGCCGAGGTACTCGAACCGCAACGTCGTCCGTTCCCCGCGCGTCACGCGCTCGGCGAACATGCTGAGCGGGCGAACCCACAGGCCGCTGTCTTCGTACAGCGGACGGTAGACGACGAGCGTTTCGTCGGTCTCCGAATGGCGGGCCACGCCGATCACTTCGTACTCGCCCCCCTTAAAATGACGATACCGCCCAGGCTTCACAGGTTCAGTCATGGCCGTGGTTTCCCTTAAAATGGCGTAAAATTCTCTCCGGTATCATATCCGAGGTGACTCTCGCGGTCCGCGTTACGCTTTCATAAAATCGAAATATGCTCACCGTCACCACCGATGAATTGCAGTCTGCGACGGCCCGCTTCGACGCCGAAGCGAAGCCCGCCACGTTCGATACGGGGCGTTACCGGATGCCGTACCGGAGTTGGGGCCACGGCCCGCGCACGCTCGTGTTCGTTCACGGTTTGTGCGATTGGCCGCGGTCGTTTGCGATGCTGATGGCACGGCTTTGCGGCGAGTTTCGTTGCCTCGCGATTTCGCTCGCCGATGGCCGCACCGATGGCGCGAATCTCGGCATGTATTCGCACGCGGATTATGCGCACGACTTGATTGCACTACTCGATCATTTGCAAATCGATCGCGTCGATTTGCTCGGTTCGTCGTTCGGCTCGACAGTGGCACTCTGCACCGCAATCGCGTACCCGCAGCGGCTGAATCGCGTGATATTGCAAGGTGGTTTCGCACGTCGGCCACTCATCCGAATCGAACGGGGCCTGGCGCGCGTGGGCCGTTATTGGCCGTGGCTCATGGGCGATCTGCCGATCCGCGAGACTTCGATGCGCAAGCTCGAAGCCCATGCATTCGTGACCGCCCCGAAGGAGATTTTCGACTTCCTGTTGGTAAACAGCGGGCTGACGCCGATCCGCGCGGCCGCACGCCGAGCGCTCATTCTCGATACACTCGACTTACGCCCACAATTACAACAGGTGCGTTCGCCGGTGCTGATGATCGGCGGCGACCGCGACACGATCGTACCGCGAATGTACGAAGCCGAAGTCGAAGCCGGCGTGCCCGACGTACGGCGAATCGAATATTCGCCGTGCGGCCACTACCCGCAATACACTCACCCCGAACGCATGGCGCAAGACATGCGCGCGTTCTTAGGCGATAGGTAAACCCCCATGACACGCGATCAATTGCTCCGCGAACTCGAATCCGAGTTAGAACTGTCGCCGCTGTCGTTGCACGGCCCAGAGGAACTCGCGAACTACCCCGCATGGGATTCGCTGACGCAAATGAACTTCCTCGTCTATCTCGACGCCGCCAAGAACGGAATGCACCTCACCCCGCAACGCATCAGCGAGTGCCGCACAGTTCAAGAACTCATCGATGCGTGCGTGGTCTCGACGCAGTAAGGCGAAAGCGGTTTGCGTACACTGGTAACGTGCATAACGAAGCCGGTACAGGTGATCTTTTCCCGATTGGCTCGCGAAAAAGCAGGGAACAACGATGAGCGAACTAACCGGCAAAGTGTTCAAAGTCTTCAGCGAAAAGCCGCTGACGCCCGATCAGACGAACCTGTACGTCCCGCTCGACGATTTGAGAGGATCGTATAACACGGTCCATCGGCTCGCTGGCACGATCCGTGCCGATGAGGGTACGACTCAAGTTCTCGCCGGACACAAAGGCAGTGGGAAATCGACCGAGTTGATGAGGCTTCAAAAAGAGTTAGAGACGGGCAACCCGAAGTATTTCGTGGTTTATTGCAGCAGCGATGAAGACATCGACCGGAACGACATCGACTTCACCGAAATTCTCTTCGTCATCGTTCGGCAACTGGCTGTACAACTGAAATTGAAAGCGAATATTACTCTCGAACCCGGATACTTCAAGAAACGACTCGACTCGCTCAGAGGCCTTCTCGGTAGCCAAATTGAGTTTGAAAAGTTCGACTTGAATCTATCCGTTGCGAAGATCAGTGGCGTTATCAAAAACAGCCCGACGACGCGCGATCAAGTGCGTAAGGCAATGGAGCCGGTTACCGACAGCTTCCTCGCGGCGGCGAACGATCTTATCGGCGATGCTACGTTACAACTTGGCAAGATGGGCTATGCGGGTTTGGTGATACTCTTCGACGATCTCGACAAGATGATCGTCCGCCCGATGGAGGGAACTCGCCATACGACCGATGAGCACTTGTTCATCAACCGCTCGCCGCAGATGACCGGTTTCAAATGCCACATTATCTATTCGATGCCGCTGACGTTGGCATACTCGAAACACCACCAGACTTTGAAGAATCTTTACGGCGGTCAGTTACCCCTCGTGCCGATGATTAAAGTGAAGACGATGCCACCGGATGGAGTGGTGTACGCGGCGGGCATCGCTGCGATGCGGAAAATGATCGATGCCCGGCTGAATTCCGAGCGAATCTTTTTCAACGAGGTGTTCGACAACGAACAGACCTGCAACCAACTGATCCAATTAAGTGGCGGTCAACCGTCGATGCTGATGTCGATGGTAAAGGAAGCGGTAATCGCTGATACGCTGCCAATTAAAGAGGCTTCGCTCCATCGCATCCGCGTCGAGGGGAAACGCGAGTTTCGTCGGCAACTGCGACGCGATCACTGGAAAGTGATCGAGGAATTCCGAACGAATGGAAAGTACGTTCCCGATGAAGACGAGGATCCCGTTTTCCGCGATCTCCTCGAAAGTCGCGCACTCCTCCAATACGTGAACGACGAAGAATGGTGCGGCCTCAACCCGTTCGTCGAACTGCTCGAACCCCCGGCAGGTATCAAAACCGATGCAGCCAAACCTTGATGCGCCGCCGACTGTCGAGGCGGAACTCGCGGCACTTCGGCGATTGCTCGATTTCGGCGAGGGGTTGTTCTCGTCGAGCATTGCCGTTTGTAATTCGCCCGTCGAACGCGATCGCCTGATCACTCAGGTTCGCGAGACGCACCCCGGCGTCGCAGTCGTCGCCATCCCGGCGCGTACCGTCGATGTCTTTGGTTTTGCAATCGAAGGTTACACCGGTCCCCCGAAAGCGCTATTCCTGATCGGTCTCGAAGCCTCGATTGCTTCGCAAGAAGCCGATTCGCACACGCTGCGTTCGCTGAACGCCTCGCGCGACTTATGGCCCAATCGCTACCCGTGCCCCATCGTGCTCTGGCTACCCGAATACGCCGCCACCGCCCTCTCGCAACAAGCCCGCGACTACTGGCGATTCATCAGCCACCGCTTCTACTTCGCAACCGAATCGCCGATGCTGACCCCGCGAGCGAATGTCACGTACGCCGACAAGTATCTGAATGCCATCTCGCTATCTGGCGATGAAAAAATCGCTCGAATCGAGGAGCTGAAATCGCGAATCGAAAGTGCCGGTGTCGATCCGGTTACAGCACTTCACCAACATATAATGGATTGGTGGGACGAAATGGCGGTGTTGTACCAGTTCACTGGCGATCTCGACGAAGCGTTACGCATCCGTCGAGATGTACAACTCCCCATCTACCAACGCCTCGGTGATGTTCGTGATATAGCTGTCACGATGGGCCAGATCGCCGATATCCTCCAACAGCGCGGTCAGACCGACGAAGCGCTACGCATCCGCATAGAAGAAGAACTCCCCGTTTTTGAACAGCTCGGCGATATGGGGGCGAAGGCGGTGACCATGGGGAAGATTGCTGACATTCTCCAACAGCGCGGCCAAACCGACGAGGCACTTCATATTTACAGCGAAGAATGTAATCTCGTCCACGAACACCTTGGCAACGTACGCGGGAAAGCGGTAACGATGGGTAAGATCGCCGACATCCTCCAACAACGTGGCCAGATCGAAGAGTCGTTACGGATCCGTCGCGAGGAACAACTCCCGGCCTTTGAACGCCTCGGCGACGTGCGTGGGAAAGCGGTGGCGATGAGTAAGATAGCAGGCACCCTCTTTGAACGTGGCGAAACCCATGAAGCTATCCGTATTTATCGGGAAATACTGCCAATTCTCGAACGTATCGGCGACAAACATTCGCAAATGACATGTCGATACAACTTCGGTAGGGTCTTGTTATCGAGAGGTTACAAGAAAGACATTCCAGCAGCCCGCGAGCATCTTCGCTGGGCGCTCGCGATGGCTGAGACACACAATTATGCGGAGGCGGCGCAGATTCGGGAGACCGTGACGCGATTGCTTGGTGGGCGCTAACCCGTTTCTGATTTCGGATACCCAAAAATCTATATCGTGCCGAACGAAAACACGCTAAACTACGACTACTCCTGCCTGACTCGTTGCGATTCCTGAAGGTTCCTGCCATGTTTACGCTGAACGGTTTGGCTTCTCGATACTGCGATGGCCAGTCGCGGCGCTCGTTTTTGCAAGTCGGTGCGCTCGGCATGGGCGGCCTCACGCTGTCGTCGCTGATGCAAGCCGAGGCGGCTACGGGGCGGAAATCGCAGAAGTCGGTCATCATGGTTTACCTCACCGGTGGGTTGGCGCACCAAGACACCTTCGACCTCAAGCCCGGTGCGCCGTCGGAAGTTCGCGGCGAGTTCAAGCCGATCGCGACGAGCCTGCCCGGCGTGCAGTTCGGCGAACACCTGCCCAACCTCGCTCGCTGTGCGGACAAGATGATCGTATTGCGTTCGCTCGTCGGCCAGCGCGACGAACA
Source organism: Limnoglobus sp. (assembly GCA_043785305.1). GTDB lineage: Bacteria > Planctomycetota > Planctomycetia > Gemmatales > Gemmataceae > Limnoglobus. Next base: position 5,779 of record JAYVXI010000299.1, read on the forward strand.
TAGCAGCTACCAAAGCTACACCGCCACCACGATGAGCGACGCCAAACGCGAACACAAACCGCACTTCGGCTCGGTCGTGGCCAAGCTCCTCGGCCAAACCGATCCGATGGTTCCCGCGTTCGTCGATCTGTCGCCGACGATGCAGCACAAGCCGTACAACACGCCGGGCGCGGGCATGTTGGGTCGCGGTGCGGCAGCGGTGAAAGTCGATGGCGATGAAGTGGCCGTGCTGAAAAATCGCTCGGTCCCGCTCGAACAATTGGCGAGCCGCAAGCAGCTTCTGGCCACGATGGACCGCTTCAAACACGATGCCGACACGTCGCGCGGAATCTGTGCCGACACGTTCCACGATCGCGCATTCGACGTGCTGACTTCATCCAAACTCGTCGATGCATTGGATGTGACGAAGGAACCCGAACGGGTGCGCGAACGCTACGGCCGCGGCTCGACGAAGCACCTCGGCGATGGTGCCCCGCAATGGAACGATCAACTGTTGATGGCGCGTCGTCTCGTCGAAGCCGGTGCCCGCGTCGTCACCGTGGCGTACGGTTTCTGGGACACGCACGGCAACAACTTTTCGTACCTCAAGAAGCAGTTGCCGCTGTTTGACCGCGGCATCTCGGCACTGATCGAAGACATTTATGCACGCGGCCTCAGCGACGATGTCACCGTGTGCGTTTGGGGCGAATTCGGGCGTACGCCGAAGATCAACAAAGACGCCGGCCGCGACCACTGGGCGCGCGTGAACTCTGCCTTACTGGCGGGCGGCGGAATGCGCGTGGGTCAAGTGATCGGCAGTACCGACGCCATCGGCGGCGAAGCGAAGAACGACCCGATCCCGTACGCCAACGTCCTGGCGACCGTCTACAAGAACCTCGGCCTGGACCCGCACGCGATGGTCTACGACGTGAGCAACCGCCCCAACCCGATCTTGCCAAGCTCCGTGCAAACCATCGACCGCGTGTATTGACGTTCAAATCGCCTCGGGCATACTCTCGAAGATTTGCTCGAACTCTTTTTGGATTTCGACGAGGATCAGCACGACGGCGGGGTCGAAGTAGCCGGGGGATTCGTCCTTGAGCGCGGCGATCGTTTCGATGTGCGTGAGGCCGGGGATGTCGCCCATGTCGCGCCGCAGGGCGTCGTAGGCTTCGGCGACGGCGATCAATCGCGCGGCGTGCGGGATCGCGATGCTCTTCAAACCGTCGGGGAATCCGCTGCCGTCCCATTTCTCGTGATGGTGCCGAACCGCACTGCGAGCGACGCGCAGGAACGGCAATGCGTCGCCGTGTTTCGCCGCGAGTTCGTTGAGAATCTTGCTGCCAATTTCGACGTGCGAATCGAGCATCGCCCTTTCCGCGAAGGTCAAACCGGATCGTTTCTGCAAGATCGCTTCGGGAAGTCCGAGCATCCCGATGTTGCGGATCGGCACGCAACGCACGAGTTCGGTCACGGCACGGCCATCGAGGTAGATCGACCAGTTGGGCCGTCGCGAAAGTGCGGTCGCCAATGCCCGCACGTATTCCTGATGGCGTCGCGTTCGGCTCGGCGGCTCGCCCGCAAATTCGGCCACGCGGCCCATTACGGTTAGCACGGAATCGGCGGCATCGTGTGCCATCGCATCGCGAACGCGGAGCGCATTCTGAAGTTCCGCGAGAGCATCCGGGTGCGATGGATTGGAAGCGAACTTCGCCAATTCGATCGCCGTCGCTTCGGCCGTGGGCCGATTCGCGGGGTTGCGGCTCATCATCTTCGCGATCAACTGATCGAGCGCATCGGGCGCGGAGGCGAGCAGATCGCGCAGCCGACGCGGTGGTTGTTTGCGAATCGCGGTCAGCGCATCGGCGATGTTGTTGGTGCTCGGGTACGGCAGTTCGCCCGTAAGTACCCAGAACAGGATCGCGCCCAAACTGTACACATCCGACGCGGGGCCGACGGTCGTGGGGTCGATGGCCTGTTCGGGTGCCATGAATTCGACGCTGCCGAGTAGCCGCCCCGCGTTCGTCACGTTGCTGGCAAAGTGGCGAGCGAGGCCGAAGTCGGTAATCTTCGCCTGACGATCGTCGGTCAGCAGAATGTTGCTCGGCTTCAAGTCGCGGTGAACGAGGTTGTGCGCGTGCGTGATGTTCAATCCGGCGGCAATCTGCCGACCCCATTCGCACGCAATCGGCACCGGTTGATGGCCGTGCTCGACGACGTATTGTTCGAGGTCGCCACCGGTCGCCAACTCGAGCGCCGCATACAGCAACGTGGGGAGAATGCGGTCCGGCGGCTCGACTTTGCCCGCATCGTAGATGCCGACGACGTTCGGGTGCGCGATTCGCCCCAGAAGTTCAATTTCCGTCCAGAAGCGAACAATCGCATCGGCGGGCACGCTGTCGTCGACGGGTAACACCTTCAGCGCGACACTCCGCTTCAACGAAACGTGCATCGCGCGAAACACCACACCCACGGTGCCACCGCTGATGCGTTCCTGCACGCGATACGGCCCGAGCGCGAGCGAATAGGCGGCTCCTGCGGCCACGCGGTCGCGCTGAAACGGCGTGAGGCGACCGTCGTGAACGAGTGCGGCGAGCGCTTTCTCTCGCGTGAGCAATTGCGAAAGTTGCGCACCGAGCCGCGCGGAAAAATCGCGGATGGCATCGCGATCGATGAGATCGTATTCGATGAGTTCGCAAACGACGGCGTGCGCGGCTGGCGGTAGGCCGTAGTCGCCGACGAGCTTCGTGCCGCTCGCCATCTGCGTCGGCGCGGGTTGGCCCGGCGTCCGGATATTGAACTTCAACGAAGATTGCACTTGCGACACGAAACTCCCGCCGGTTGGGTGTCAGATTGGGCGGCACCTAAACATAAGACCGAATTGTGCGAGTTGCAAATCGCCATCGAGTTGCCCGATTTTCGCGCTTCAGACACACCTCCCTCTCGCCAACCGTACTTTCGCTGCGATAATGCTAGAGTGAACCTGCCGCGGTCGTTTCGACCGCCTTCCCATTCCTTCGCGTTTCGACGAGGAGCAAACTGTGCGTTCTAAGATGTTACGTCGCTTGTTCGGTGCATCGGTTTTGGCGGTACTCGTAGGCGTTGTCACCGCCGCCGACCCAGCGCTTTCCACGGCCACGGCGGGCAAAGCGGTCGAAGCCGACATCGCTCACCTCAACCAGGTAATCGAATTATCCAAGACGAAGAAGGTCGGTGGCCGCGTGAAAGCCTCGGCCATGCTGCTGGCCGCGTATGCCGAAGAGAACCTGACCGGTAAAGACGGAGCCAAGATGGCGACGCTCCGTGCCGAAGCCCTGAAGATCGCGGTGGCCGCGAAAGCGAAAGACATGGCCACCGCTGGTACCGCCGCCAAGGGCCTCACGGGCTTAAAAGCCGACGATAAAGCCAACGCCAAGGCGATGAAAATCGAAGATCTCATCAAGAAGTCCGACCTCGGGATTGGCGAAGTGATGGACATGTTCGGCGGCAGCACCGGCGGCGGCTTCAACATCGAAAAAGACCTTCGCGAGATCAAGAAGAACGGCGTCAAGAACACCGATGCCGTCGAACTCCTCGGCGCACGCACCAACGCCATCGCCGCCTACACGCTCGAACTACGTCCGGCTGCCGCAAACGGCGCAGCCAAGAAAGATTGGGACAACTGGTCCATGGAAATGAAAAAGCTGTCGACCGACCTCGCCACCGAAGCCGCGAAGGGCAAGGCCGCCGACCTGGCGAAGCTGAAGAAGATCGCCACGAGCCTCGACGCCAACTGCACGAACTGCCACAACAAGTTCAAGGATTAAGGCTTCGCCTTATGCTTTCAGCGATCAGCGGTCCGCAGTGAACATCATCTTGAGTCTAGGGGTTCTCAAGTCTCGGTTTTCCGGCCTGAAGGGCCGGTTCTATCAGCCCAAGGCGAAGCCTTGGGTACCGTGTCGTAATACCCCATTGGCATCAAGTTAAGCGGTTGTGGGCATTTCCACCTTGTACTTGAGCTGGCTCGGATCTGCGAGCAACTCGAAGGTACTGGACGACTTACG
>JAYVXI010000300.1:0-9692 GCA_043785305.1 Limnoglobus sp.
CGCGATACGATGAAGATCCGCTTCGACGAAGAACTCCCCGCATGGAACTACCGTGCCATTCCCGCCAAATGGGACAGTTATTAAATTTCAGTTGCTTACGTCGATTCTGGCAACTCAAACCACGATCGCAAACGATGGAATTGCAGAAGAACCGACACCCGTGCGGCTCGCCCGAATTCGCTTGCTCCTTGCTTCGTGCGGGCGGTTTGCGCAATAATAATCCCATCCACCTGCACTACGTTTCGATAAGGAACATCCACCATGATGGTTCGTTTTGCGTGTCTTGCGGTTGCGACTTTGATCGCGCTGCCGTTTTCCACCCGTGCGGCGGAGATCGACCCGGTCGTCGGGCGGATCCAGAAGGATCTCTTTTACCTCGCCGGTGAAGAGTGTAACGGGCGTGGCGTTGGCTCGGAGGGGATCGATCGGGCGGCGGCGCACATCGCGAAATCGTTCGAGGCGAGCGGGCTGCAACCCGCCATGAAGGATGGCTACTTCCAGCCGTTTACCATCGCCAGCCGCCCGCGACTCGGCTCGCCGAACAAGATCGTCGTCGCGCACGGCGAGACGGCCATCGAACTCAAATACGGCGACGATTTCACCCCGGCGGGTTTGTCCGGATCGGGCAAAGTCACAGGCGAAGCGGTCTTCGTCGGGTATGGCATTTCCGCACCGAAACTGAAGTACGACGACTACGCGAACATCGACATAAAGGGCAAAATCGTCGTGATGTTACGCAAGACGCCGAAGGCCGACGAGAAGGACAACCCGTTCGTGGGCGAAGAACTCGAGGGATTAGCCGCACTGACCAGCAAGGTCGAAACGGCGATCGCTAGGGGGGCGATCGCCGTCGTGCTCGTCAACGATAAGACCTACGCGAAGAAGGAAGACTCGCTGATGGACATCCGCCGCTTCGGGGCCGAGGCCGCCAAAGTGCCCGTCGTACACATCAAACGCGCGACCTTGGAGAAGATGCTCGGCGACAAGAAACTCACCGACATCGAAGCTGCGATCGACAAGGAAATGAAGCCGAAATCGGTCGCGCTGACGGGTTGGAACTTCGGCATGGAAGTGACGCTGACGCGGGCGGAAATCGCCTGCAAAAACGTCGTTGGGTTCCTGCCCGGTTCGGGGCCACTCGCCGACGAAACGATCGTTCTCGGCGCACACTACGATCACCTTGGCGTCGAATCCGAAGGCAGCCTCGGTGGCACCGCAGCCAAGGGCAAGGTTCACTTCGGGGCCGACGATAATGCCTCCGGTACGACGGGCTTGCTCGAACTCGCACAGCGCTTCGGCAAGATGAAATCGCGTTACGGCCGGCGCATCGTGTTCGTCGCGTTCAGTGCCGAAGAACGCGGGCTGTACGGCTCGAAGTTCTACGCCAATAACCCGATCTTCCCGATCGAAAAAACCGTGTTCATGCTGAACATGGACATGATCGGCCGATCCAAGGCCGTCGACGATGGCGGCAAACAGAAGAATCGCCTCGTTGCCAGTGGCACGGGTGCGGGCGAAGGGTTCGAGAAGCTCGTCGATGCGGCGAATGCCGGTTTCGATTTCAAGATGCTGAAAGTCGCGACGGGTGGCGGGCCGAGCGATCATGCTTCGTTTTACAGCAAGAAAGTGCCGATTCTGTTCTTCCACACCGGCTCGCACAAAGACTATCACCGCCCGAGCGACACGCCGGACAAGATCGACTTGCCGGTGATGAAAAAAGTAATCGACTACCTCGAAGGGATCGCGGCTCACTTCGCAGTGACGCCGGAACGGCCGAAGTATTTACTAACAAAGGGTCGCTGGTCGGACCCGACCGACGACAAACCGCAAGGCTCGTCGCTGGGCAAAATGCCGCGTCTCGGCGTGATGCCAGGGGACTACGCCGAGGAAGAGAAAGGCGTGCTGGTCGACGATGTCTCACCGGGCGGAGCTGCCGAAGCCGCAGGCGTCAAAGGTGGCGACGTCATCGTGATGATCGCGGGCAAGCCGATCAAGAACATCGAAGATTACATGAAGACGATGACCGCACAGAAAGTCGGGCAAGAGATCGAAGTCGTGGTGTTACGCAAGGACAAGAAGATCACGCTGAAGGCGACGCCGAAAGAGTGAGATGCCACAATTCGCGATGCTGTTTTCCTTAAACGATGCCACCGTGGTGCGGCCGGGTGGCGAGGTGGTCCTTCGCGATCTCACGTGGGGGGTGCGGGCGGGCGAAGTCACGGCGATCGTTGGGCCGACAGCTTCGGGGAAGACGACGCTCCTCGAAACGCTACTCGGGCGGCACCGGCTGAGTGCGGGGAGTATTGAGTTACCTGCGGGAACGATTGGGTACGTTTCGTTCAAGGAAGATTCACGGCAGTTTCGCTATGCGGGGCACTACTACCAACAGCGATTCGAGTTCGCCGATACCGACGAACCGCTGTTGCTCGTCGATTATTTACGCGCGAATTCGACCGCAACGGACAGTGACGTGACAGCGGCGGCGCGGTTGCTCGGCGTCGAAGCGCAACTGCCACTTTCCTTCATGAAGTTATCGAACGGGCAGACGCGCCGCGCCCGCATTGCCCGCGCGCTTTTGCAAAAACCGGACTGGCTATTCCTCGACGATCCGTTCATGGGACTTGACCTTGCGGGCCGCGAAACGCTCATCGCATCGCTCGGCGAACTGGCTCGCACGGGAACGAAGTTGTTGCTCGTTTGCCCTGCCGATGCGATCCCACATTGGGCCACGCACGTTCTCGCACTCGATGCGGGCCGCGTGCAATATGCCGGGGAAAGGCAGTCGTATGTCGTGCAGCAATCGGTGGTAACGGAGCGAGCATCCGGTGCGGCATTATCCACGGAGGCGGTCGTCGAACTGCACGATGTCACTGTGCGGCATGGCGGGAAGGCGATCCTGAGCGATGTCAATTGGACGGTACGGCGTGGCGAACGCTGGGCGTTGATCGGCCCGAATGGCGCGGGCAAAACGACGCTGCTGAGCCTGATTTGCGGCGATCACCCGCAGGCGTTCAGCAACGACGTGCGCCTGTTCGGCACGCGGCGCGGGCACGGCGAAACGATCTGGGACGTGAAGCGGCGCATCGGCTTCGTGTCGCCGGAGTTTCACTTGTACTTCACCGAAAGCCTAAGCGGGTTCGAGGCCGCCGCCACCGGGTTCCACGACACGCTCTTGTTCCGCGAGCCGACTGCCATGCAAGCCGCCGCAGTACTGGAACTGTTTGCTGCATTCCATGCGGATCACTTGCAGGGCAGAGCGTTTCGCCAGATGTCGACGGGGCAACAGCGGATCGTCTTGCTCGTACGCGCACTGGTGAAACGCCCGCCGATGCTGATCCTCGACGAGCCATTCCAGGGGTTCGACCTCGGCACGACGGAGCGGGTCCGGGCGTGGCTCGATGCGAATCTTTCGCCGGAACAGACGCTGATTTTCGTAGCGCACAACCCGAACGACGTGCCGCGAAGCGTCACGCAAACGCTCCGGTTGCACGAAGGCCGCGTGACGGTGTAAGCCGGGAACCCGGATTCGGTACTACACATACCGGGCGAACGTCCCGTAGAATACCAGCGTGATGTTTCCCCGTAACGGAGTGATGCGATGGCCAGTCCGAATGTGATTGAATTCAACGAAACGAACTTCGCCCAGGAAGTGGCCGCCGGTCACCTCGTGGTCGCCGACTTCTGGGCACCGTGGTGCGGGCCGTGCCGCGCACTCACGCCCGTGATCGACCGAATCGCCGATCAGTATGCGGGCAAAGTGAAAGTCGGCAAAATCAACGTCGACGAGAACATGGAACTCGCCACGAAGTACGACGTCGCGACGATCCCTCGTATCATGCTGTTCAAGGGCAGCGACAAGCCAATCTTCATGCACGTCGGCGTGATCTCCGATGTCGAACTGTCAAAAGTCATCGCCGCGAATGCGTGAGGTGAAGCGTTGTTTTGGCGATCGGGGAGTGTAAGCGGTGCACGCTCCCAGATCCTTCCCGATTCGAGGACCGCGTTCAATTTCATTTCGGATCACAATACCCATTAGATCACGCGATTCGTTACGCAAATCCTACGCGGCTCAACTAATTCCGGAATCGCTTCAAGATACAATTTCCGCTCGGGCGCGATTCTCGTTCTGTGGCTTAACAATTGGACAAGTCTCGACTGGTAACTTATCTTCACCGTAGGTCCATACGAACGGATACCGATGGCGATTCCGCACGAACGGTTCAAGAAGACATGCCCAAGGTCAGTTTAGTTATCGCAACGTACGATCGAATCGATTTAGTTCCCGCGACGATCGATAGTGCCCTTGCCCAGACCCGGCCGTTCGATGAAATTATCGTCGACGACGATTGCACTCCCGATGGCACGCACGATTGGCTCAAACAGAATTACCCGCAGGTTCTCGCGCTACAGACGTCCGGCAACGGCGGCCCCGTTCGTGCCCGGAACATCGGTGCAAAGATGTCGACCAGAGATATTCTCGTCTTCTTCGACGACGACGACGTGATGCTGCCCGGTTCGTTGCAAAACTTCCTCGACCTCTTCACCGAATATCCGGAGGCCCGTGCCGCCTTCACCGATAACGAATATCAACACGTCGGGCAGGGCATCCACTATCGCAATCACCATTACACGCTGGAAATGTACGAGCGATTTTGGGATGTTCCCACGATTTGCCATACGAAATCGACGCGGTTGTTCGGTCGCGCCATCTACGAGGCGATGCTGAAACCGTCGTCCGGCTAATGACGCCGTTAAAACCACATAATGCGTTGGACGATTCCTCGCCTGCAATATGAACGAAACAATTCGGCGCGAAAGCAAGAATTAAAGCGGTTTTAGCGAACGAAACGCATCGTTTTCCAATCTCAGCAAATCGTGCAATCTACCTTGCAAACCAAATCGTCTATGCTGATATTGTTCTGATATTACGCTGCTGGTACCCACCCGTGCGAACAAACCGCCTCCGCGTCGAATCGCTCGAAGTTCGCACCACTCCCGCGTCGCTTCCCGACGGCTTTGGATTGTCGCTCTTAACGGGAAAATCACGCTCCGACCGCACTGCAAGAAGCGCCGGATGGGCGACTGTTCGTGACCGAAAAAGGCGGTGCCATCCGCGTCGTTCAACCGGACGGCACGTTGGTGGCCGCGCCCGCGCTCACGTGGAATGTTGAAACGGAAAGCGAGCGTGGGCTGCTCGGCATCACGATCGACGTGCAGTTTGCAAACAACCACTTTGTATACGTCTACTACACCGTTCCCCTGCAACGCCGACGGGGAATGCGCACAACCGGATCAGCCGCTTCACGATGGTCGGCAATACCATCAACGCGAATACGGAACTCGTGCTGGAAGATCTCGATCCGTTAGGGGACACGCACCACAACGGCGGGGCGCTCCATTTCGGTACTGATGGCAAACTCTACGTGGCCGTCGGTGACAATGCCTCACCGGGGTCTGTGCAATCGCTGACGAGCCACTTTGGTAAAATTCTCCGCTTCAACGCCGACGGCACGATCCCGTCCGATAACCCGATTATTATCGAAAGTTTCTTCGGCCAAACGACCGCCGGGAAGTACCGCTCGATTTATGCGGTCGGGCTGCGGAACCCGTTTACCTTCGACGTGCAACCGGGTACGGGCCGCACGCTCATCAACGATGTTGGCCAGAATGCCTTTGAAGTGATCGACGACTTGGCCCCCGGACGGAACTACGGCTGGTCAGTAACTGAAGGTAATTTCAACACCTCGCAATATGCCGATTTCACCCCACCGACACTGAGTTATCCGCATGGGGCGGCACGAATGCGGGCTTCGCGATTACGGGCGGGACGTTTTACAATCCGACGACGGCGAGTTTCCCCTCGGAGTACGTGGGCGATTATTTCTACGCCGACTACGTGAATGGCTGGATTCGTAGGTACGATGCAGCTACCAACACCTCGATACTGTTCGCCAGCGACTTGACGAATTTCCGCATCGTCGATCTCGATACGACGCGCGAAGGCGATGTGCTCGTCCTCGAATTCGGCTTTAGTGGCGGCGCGGGTGAGGGGAAAATCTACCGCATCAGCCGCGTGTTCAGCCCGGAATTTGATACGCCCGTCGCTGATACTCCCACATTTCCGACTTTATCTATTTTCACAATTGCTTTTACCATTTGCGCCACGCAGTCCGTACAATCGTTGCCGTACGCCCAATCGTGTTCCCTCTCTGCCACGGAGCTGCATCATGTCGAAACCTTTCCCGAAGAAGTCTGCGTCGTTTCGCCCGCGTTTGGTCACTCTCGAAGACCGCACGACGCCGACGGCGGCGTTCGCGCTCACGGCAACCAGCCTGATTGGCTTCGATACTACCACGCCGGACGTGCAAACCACGACGGCGATCAGCGGTGTCGCTGCGACCGATAAACTCGTCGGCATCGATTATCGCCCGCAGAACGGTGCGCTGTACGGCCTCGGGTTCAACAGCACCGCGAACTCGCTGCAACTGTACGGGATCAGCGGTCGCACCGGTACGGCGACGCCGATCGGGGCGAGTTTCACGCTGTCCGATGCGACGGGAAGCCTCATCACGATTGCGGCGGCCACGAACTTCGGCCTCGACTTCAACCCCGTCGTCGATCGGCTGCGGGTCGTCACCGATAGCGGTTTGAACTTCCGCGTGAACCCGAACAACGGCTTGCCGAACGACACCGATAACTCGGTGGCGGGCAATCAGCCCGATTCCAAGATCAACGGCGGCACGACCGTCGTCGATGCGGTCGCGTACACCAACAACGCGCCGAACGCGACTTTCACCACGCTGTATGCGCTCGATGCCACGACGCACAAATTGTTCATTCAAAATCCGCCGAACAACGGCACGCAAACGCTGCCACTCGCGATCACGCTGGCCGGCTCGCCGCTGAACTTCACTGCCGTGAATGGCTTCGACATCGCGGCGGGTGTCGATGTGACGGCCTCGAACGCGCCCGTGGCTTCGGGCAAGGGGCTGGCGATTCTTTCCGTCGGCGGCGCAACGTCGCTGTTCGCCATCGATCTCGTAACGGGCGTGGCCACGAAGGCCGGCACGACGGGCTTCGCGTCGCCCGTTCTCGGCCTCGCGGTGAACCCGCTCGATCGAATCGGTACGCCACTGATCGGCGTGGCCGGCGCGAACCTGCTTCGCTTCAATTCCAACACGCCGAACACCACGACGAGCGCGGCAATCACCGGGTTGGCTGCGACCGAAACCGTCGTCGGCTTGGACATCCGCCCCGCCACCGGCCAATACTTCGTGCTCGTTCTCGATAGCACGACGAAGGCCGTTCGCCTCGCGAATATCGACCCGCAGAGTGGCGCAACGACACCCGTCGGCGTCGGTAGCATCAGCTTGACCGATGCGGCCGGCTCGGCGATTACTTTCGCAAGCACCACCAGCTTCGGCATCGACTTCAACCCGACCGTCGACCGTCTTCGCGTCGTCACCAGCACGGGCTTCAACTTCCGCATCAACCCGACGACGGGGGCCGCCGTCGATGGCGATTTCGGCGGAGCGGTGGGCAGTGTGACGGGCGTGAACCCCGATAAGTCGGCGAATGGTGGCACCACCACCGTCGATGGCACGGCGTACACGAACAGCTTCGGCGGCGCAACCGCAACGACGCAGTACACGATCGACAGCACGACCGGCAAACTGTTTATCCAGTCGCTGCCGAATAGCGGCACGCAGACCGTCGGTACGACGATCACCGTGGGCGGCGTGCCGTTGATCTTCACCGCCGTCAACGGCTTCGACATTCCTGCGAGCGTGCAAACGAAGACCTCGAACACGCCCGTGAACGGCTCCGGTTTCGCCGCGCTGACGAGTGCGGGAACGACCTCGCTGTACTCGATCAACCTGGCTTCGGGTGCCGCCACGAAGCTCGGACCGATCGGCACGGGAACGATCGCTCTCAGCGGTTTGACCGCTTCGGATGCGATCAGCGCTTCTTCACCGGCTGGCGAATATGCCGTCGGAAGCGAAAGCGGTGCGGCCACGGTTCGCTTTTACAATTCGGACAACACGGTGAAGTTCCAAGCCACGCCATTCGGCACTACCTTCACCGGTGGCGTTCGCGTCGCAGTGGGCGACTTCAACGGCGACGGCGTCAACGATGTCGCCGTCGGCACCGGTCCCGGCACGATCACCGATGTGCGCATTCTCGATGGCGTGACGCAAGCCGAACTCTTCCGCGTGCAGCCGTTCGAGGCGACGTTCACTGGCGGCGTGTACCTCTCGTCGGGCGATGTCAACGGCGATGGCGTTCCCGAACTGCTCGTCACGCCCGATCAAGGCGGTGGCCCGCGCGTGCGGATCTTCAACGGCGTCGGCTTTGGGGTTGTCGCCGACTTCTTCGGTATCAACGACGTGAACTTCCGCGGCGGTGCTCGCTCGGCCGTCGGCGATGTCAACGGCGATGGTATCGGCGATGTGATTGTCGCAGCCGGGTTCGGTGGCGGCCCGCGCGTGGCGACTTACGACGGCAAGACGATCGGCAATAGCTCGCCGACCACGCTGTTCAACGATTTCTTCGTGTTCGAGCAAACGCTGCGGAACGGCGTGTTCATTGCAGCCGGCGACATCAACGGCGACGGCAAGGCCGACATCATCGCGGGTGGCGGCCCCGGTGGCGGCCCGCGCGTGCTTGCGTTGTCCGGTGCCGACCTCGTCGCATCGAACACGCAAACGACCGTGGCCAACTTCTTCGCGGGCGATGCCGCCAGCCGCGGTGGCGTGCGAGTCGTGGCCAAGAACCTCGACGGCGATGCGAAGTCCGATCTGATCGTCGGGGCCGGTACCGGCAGCGGCAGCCGCGTTCGCGGCTACCTCGGCAGCAACCTCGGCAACGCAAACCCCGCCGAGTTCTTCTCGCTCGACACAATCGCCAGTTCTAACGGCGTCTACGTCGGGTAAGATCGTTTAGAAGTGAAGCGACACGCACCCCCGGCCCAAAAACCGGGGGTGTTTCGCACGAGTCGAATGCGTTCGCCACACACCACCCAGGCAGAGTATCAAGAAAAATTATTAAAACCGGAATAATTCGATTGAAATGATTCTCCGTACCGCGTAGCATGTCGAAGGTTTGATTTCCAAACCGCTCGCACCTCTCTCGGAGCCTCTCTCATGTTCACGTTCTTGCGCAGGCCGCAGGCCGCAGGCCGCAGGCCGCAGGGTAAGTTAAGCCTTGCTGCCCTAATTGCAGTGATCGTCTCGTTCAGCTTGTCGAGTTCAACCCATGCCGCAGATGTAACCGCCAACTGCGTTCCTCAGAAAACCACAAATTCTGGTGGGGGTATTACCTACTCAGTGTCGGGGAACGGTCAAGTCACTGGGATTCCCGCATTCACGACTGTCATTATCACAGTGACAATCGAAAAATTCAATCCGGATGGAGCGCATACTTTCGTTACATCGACCCAGCTGAACGGCTACTACGGTGCGGGTGGCAACAACACAATGATTTATGCCCCGGCAGCAACTATGATAGGGCCTCCACCAGCGGCTCCCGCTACTGCTGCCTACCGTTGTGTTACGGAAGTCAGTTTCTCGACCGCACAAGTTAAGTGACTGTCCTATATGGGGCGGTTGGGTGAGTATAATGGTACATGAGAACCCAAACGTACCCGAGCGATGTCACCGACGAGCAGTGGCGGTTGATCGAGCCGCACATCC
>JAYVXI010000301.1:0-9583 GCA_043785305.1 Limnoglobus sp.
GCAGCGAATCGAATCGGCACGTTACTACCGCTATCGCAGACGTAACCTGCCGCCACCATTAAAGAACGAGCAAAAACGATAACGATACAGTAGAAATACGGAGGTGCCCGCGTAGATTTTTGCCTTATCGTCTGGCAGTGTGAGTTCGTTGATGACCCACGTGAAGTTCTGATAACGAATATCGCGTTTCCGCCCCGCTGGGTTGAACCCCATCTGGCTACCGATACCCAGCGACCAAACTTCGTCGATTAGTTCAAACCCTTTTTGCGCGTTGAAAATCACGTCGGGGTTGACCTGTTGTTGGCCGAACGACGGAGCTTTGTTCTTTTCGTAGAAATTGAGGTCGAGTGCGTTGAACCCGACTTCCCACCCTTGGCCGAGACCCACATCGAGCGTCGTGTTACTCGATCCCACGGGCCGGGTGAAATTGAACTGTTCTTGAAAGAAAACATCGCCCGATTTCGTGATTTGCCCGATCGGAACGTTGAACAGGTTCTGTTGAGCGAACGTAACGTGCGATGAGGCCCGCGAAAGTCATCGCGAACTGACGGAACTTTCGCGAGAAAAAGCTAGCTTCCATGCCGACGCCTTCGCTCGCGAACGATCTATCGTTAGGCCTCACAAGTTAAATTCGGCAGAACGCGCCGAAGACTTGATCGGTCAGCGAAAAAAACGATGTTTGCCGCGTATCACGCACCGTATTTGCCGAAACGGCCCGCGTGCGCCATCGCAAGCAACATCAGGTGCATCGCTTGGAACTGACCGAGGCCACCGCGCAAACAGGCGCTTTCGTTGAACTCCGTCACGGCGTCGGTTCGGGCGGTGTCGGCGACGATCATCGTCGGCACCGGGTGCCACGAGTGCGACTGCATCTTGCTCGGCGTACTGTGGTCGCCCGTGACGATGAACACGTCGGGCTTCAGTTTGCGTATTCCCGGAATCGCGGCATCGAGCCGTTCGATCATTTGCACCTTGGCTGGGAAGTTACCATCTTCGCCGGTGCTATCGGTGTACTTGTAATGCAGGAAGAAGAAGTCGTAATCGTTCCAGGCGGCTTCGAGACGGGCGATCTGCGAGCCGAGCGAGTCGCCCGCATCGAGGATGTCCATCCCGACGAGCCGCGCGAGGCCTTTGTACATCGGGTAGACGGCAATTGCGGCGGACTTTAGCCCGTAGAGTTCTTGGAAAGTCTCAATTTTGGGGTAACGGGCGAATCCGCGTAACGTCAGGCCGTTCGTCGGGGCGTCGTTTCTCAGCACTTCCCGCGCGCGGGCGATAAACTGATTGACGAGGTCGGCGGTTTTCTGGCTGGCCATATCGCGACCCTGTGCCCGTAGCGTTTTCACGCCGACGGCTTGCGGGTCGGTGTCGTTGACCGCATCGCCGAGGCCATCGGCCCGAACGACGATCACGAAGCGGTGTTCTTTCACCGGTTCGACGAACAGTTCGCAACCGGGAATTTGAATCGTGCGAAGTTTCTCGACCATCTGGATGCAGCGTTCGGTGGTCGGCCGACCGGCGCGACGATCCGTGATAATATTGTCATCGTTCAGCGTGCAGAAATTACCTCGAATCGCGACATCTCGCGGCCCCACCTGAAAATTGATGCCGAGGGCTTCCAAGATGCCCCGCCCGATACGGTATTCGAGCGGGTCGTACCCGAATAACCCGAGGTGCCCCGGCCCGCTGCCCGGCGTGATGCCCGGTAGCACCGGCGTACTCAGCCCCGTTACCCCCGCTTTCGCGGCGGCATCGAGATTCGGCGTGTGCGCCGTCTCGAGTTCGGTCTTGCCGCCCGGCTCCATTGAAAGGCCTCCGACGCCGTCGGCGACCAGGAGGACGATCTTCGAGCCGTTTAATTCGCGCAACTCGCGGATCAATTCGTGTGTGTTCATGGTGGATTCGGTTTCCGCTTCGGAATTGGTGAAGTACAGTGACTCTATCGAATTCTATTCGGACATTCCGGTTAGGGCCTTCGCTGGGGGCGTTCGGAGAGCGACGCCGCTAAGGGAAACGCAGAATCTAGGTAAAAATAGGGATCGCTGCAATGCATTTGCCCGACGAACTCCTCGAATACGACTACCGTCGGCTGCTGACCCCCGTCGCCGATGCCTGGACGCCGCTTGCCGAACTGCAAGCGAAAAACTTTCTTTCGCAAGAAAAGCTCGACCCGCTGCGCACGAAGCTCAACGCCGTACGCGGTCAAGTCGCCGCCGAACGCGAACTGCAAAACCCACCCGCCAAGTTCCTGCCGCTCCAAGTCGGCTACATCGATTTGCCGCAAAAATTACTCGAACAGTTCCGCCGCAAAGGCGATGCGAGCGAACTCGGCAAGATCAACCGCATCGCCCAGCGAGTGCGCGAAAACTGCGACCGCTTCGCGATCCTCGGCGTCGGCGGCAGTTCGCTCGGTGCCAAAGCGCTCTTCGAGAGTCTCTGCCACACGTTTCACAACGAGATGCCCGCGAAGATGCGGATGGGCAAGCCGCGCATTTACTTCGACGGCAACCACACCGATAACGATGCGCTCCAAGATTTCGTCGAACTATTGGATAATACCTGCGTCGACCCCGAGTTTCTCGAAGAGCGTTGGGGCTTCGCCGTCGTCAGCAAGTCCGGCAGCACGCTCGAAACGGCCGCCGCGTATCGGGTGTTTCGCGGCGAGGCGTTGAAGTTCTACGGGCCGAAATCGCAGTATCTGAAGAAGCTGATCGTGCCGATCACCGGCCCACGCAGCAAGTTACGCGACCTCTGCAAAGCCGATGGCTTTGAAGACGACGACATTCTGACGATCCCCGACGACGTCGGCGGACGCTACTCGGTGTTCACCGCCGTCGGCTTGCTGCCCGCCGCCGTCATGGGCCTCGACATTCGCGCACTCCTATTAGGTGCGGCGAGCATGACGAAGCGGTTCCTCGAAGAGCCATTCGAGCGAAACCCCGTGTTGCAGTTCGCCGCCGTGAACTCGCTGATGTGCGAAGAAATGGGCAAAACGCAGCGCGTGATGGCAGTATGGTCGAAGAAACTCGAAGCGGTCGGGTACTGGTACGATCAACTTCTGAGCGAATCGCTCGGCAAGTTCGGTCGCGGCCCGACGCCACTGACCGTTGTGAACTCGCGCGATTTGCACAGCCGCGGCCAGCAGCATCAGGACGGCACGCGCGAAAAGATTATCAACAATTTGGTGGTGCGGACGACGAAGCACCAGCCGCTGGTGATCGGCATGTCGGATCGTAACGAAGACGATTTGAACAGCCTGAGCCGGAAGTCGTACCCGGACCTTCAGGATGCGGCACTCCGCGGCACGAACGACGCCTACGCCGACGCCGCTCGCCCCACCGCAGACATCGTGCTGCCGGTGTTGAGCGAACACACGATGGGCCAACTCTTGCAAATGCTCATGCTCGCCACCGCCGTCGAAGGTCGGTTGAGTGGCACCAACCCGTACGGCCAACCGGGTGTGGAAGTTTACAAGTCCAACATGATGCGGAACCTGAAGTCGATGCCAAACCTGCCCAAAGGCGAAGTCCGCGACGCCGCCAAGGGTCAGTAAACGAAGCGATTGTAGTGCACGCGGCTCGCGTGTGATGGAATGACCTACACGCGGCTCGCGTGCCAAACAAACAGCACGCGAGCCGCGTGCACCACGCACCACGGCGAATCCATCACCAATGGAAAGTATCGACGAGTACATTGCAGGCTTTCCCGAATCCGTGCAGCGCGTGTTGGAACGAGTGAGGGCGGTCATCGAGGCGGCCGCACCCGACGCGCACGAGGCGATCAAATATCGCTTGCCGACATTTTTGCTGAATGGAAACCTCGTGCATTTTGGTGCCTTCAACAATCACATCGGATTTTATCCTACGCCATCCGGCATCGAGAAATTCAAGGACGACTTATCGGTTTACACGAGCGCCAAAGGCTCGGTTCAGTTTCCGCTCGACGAACCGATGCCACTCGAACTCATCGCAAAGATTGTCGCGTTCCGAGTGTCAGAGGCACGTGCGAAGACTTCTGGCAGCAAAAAGCGTAAGTAGACGGACTGTCCACGTATCGGGCCGCATCGCGGAGGAAACGAGACAGCGTACCTCGAACCGGTGGGCAGACATGGCGTGGCGGGACACGATTATTCGCCGTTTTGGTCCAGGTATGCTGGGAGGGATCAGCCTAGGCGATTGGGTCCGGCTGTTGCGCGACAACCACTTCTCCATCGCCCCGGGAAGCCTCTTCCGCGCATTGGCGATCACTGGGCAAAGCGTACAGAATAGCCTATTCCGTTGGATCGAGGCGAAGCGTTACGCGGATGCCGTTCGAGACACGGAAGTGTTGCCGCCACTGTTCGTACTCGGACATTGGCGAAGCGGGACGACCCACCTGCACAACCTGTTGACCGCAGACGATCGCTTCGCGTTCCCCAACAACTACCAGGCTGTGTTCCCGCACGCCTTTCTGTCGATGGAGTCGCTCCACGCGCCGTTCCTCCAGTGGTTTCTGCCCGAGCGTCGACCGATGGACAACATCGAGTGGACCATGCGGTCGCCCCAGGAGGATGAATTCGCCCTATCCACAATGACCTTCAAATCGCCGTGCATGGGGTGGTCCTTTCCGGATCGCCGCGACCACTACGATCGCTACCTCACCCTCCGGGATGTCAGCGACCGCGAGGTCGAGGAATGGCAGGCATCGCTGATGGCCTACCTCAAGCGGTTGACCTGGAAATACAACCGCCCGCTGGTTCTGAAATCGCCCCCGCACACGGCCCGAATCGAGCGTTTGCTCGAAATCTTCCCGCAGGCCAAGTTCGTTCACGTTCACCGAGATCCGTATGCGGTGTTCGCATCCACCCGTAAAATGTTGACCGTCAACTTCGGGCTACATTGCCTACAGCGACCGCCTCTCGGTGAACTCGACCTGTGGATACTGAAGCAATACCGGGCGATGTACGAAGCGTTCTTCGACGAGCGCCACGCGATCCCGACCGGACACTATCACGAGGTGTGCTTCGAAGAGTTGGAAGCAGACCCGGTTGGCCAAGTGCGGCGCGTCTACGAGGCGCTGGACCTGCCGGCATTCTCCCTGACCCAAGCCGCGGTCGAGCGATATGTGGGTCGCGTTGACGGATACCGGAAGAACCAGTTTCCCGAAATGTCGGTGGACCTGCGACAACGGATCGCCAAGGAATGGCGGTTCTGTTTCGAGGAGTGGGCGTACCCGATCGAGCCGGCCAATAGGCGGTCGGCAGAAGGAGACTACAGATGAAGCGCCCGCGCTGGATGATGGCGAGCCTCGCCGCGCTGCTACTCGCGGCCGTGGGTGGCTGGTGGCTGAGCCGGAGGATCGACCGGCCATCGCCGCCGCCCCGTTTCGCTATCGTAGATGTCAGAGGGTACACGATCCTCTCGGCCGAACAGATCGTTTGCTACGACTGGGCGACGCACGCAATCACCCTTCAGCCGGGCACCTGGCTGTCTGTGTGGCCGGAGGACGGCGAAAGCTACCATCACGGCATCCCATTCCTAGTCGTGGTGGACGGTGAGGTGTGCTATCGAGGTCTGCTCACGATTGCGGTGTCATCGGTCTCGTATGTTGGGCACGTGATCGACGTCCTTCGATACGACGGGTTGGAGGACGTGGTCAAGATCGAGTTCCGCGTATCCCCAGCGCACCCAGGCCCTCAGACCGACGCCCGCTCCGACGACCGCGTGCGGGCCGCGCTGCATTCACTGGGCAAGCTCGCCGAGTGACCTGCGAGGGCGATACTGTCTGCGCCATCACCCGAAGCCGATCGCGACGGGTACGAAGGTCACCCACAGCAGCCAGTTCCCGTAACCGACCGGCAACGCCGTGATGCCGTCACTATCGACGATCACCCGCAAAGAAACCGAGTGCCCCTCGGTTGCGAGCAGCACCAACATTGGTATTCCCCACCGAATAAGTCTGTTACTCCTGTGTCACCGCGTGCCGAGGCAGTACAGCGTTTCCTGCCGTTGGCCGTTCGCTTTCTTTGCGACGCGCAGATAGATGCGGCTGCCGCAGATCGTTGGTGAGGCGAAAGTTTCGTCGCCCAGCTTGTTCTTCGCCACGAATGCGTAGCCTTTCGGCGAGGCTTCAAACAGGAATGTCACGCCCGATTCGTTCGTCGCGTAGATCGTGTCGCCAACCAGCACGGGGGACGCGGTGAAGGCCCCGCCCAGGCGTTCCCGCCAGACTTCCTTGCCCGTGTCGCAACGCCAGCAGACCGCGAAACCATCGTCGATGACGCCGTAGATATGCTCGTCGCGCACAATCAACGATGGCACGTATACCCGCGTCAGATTCTCCCACACGACCTTGCCCGAACCGTCGGCGGCCATCGCTGCAATGTGGTTCTTCGGGTAGCCGCCGGTTGTGAAAATGTGCTTGCCATCGGTGACGGTCGAGGTCACGCACTCGGTGGTTGCGCCCTTCGTTTCCCAATGTACTTTGCCCGTCATCGGGTCGAGGCTCGTGACCAGATCGCAACCCGTCAGGATCAGTTGCTCTTTGCCCGCTGCGGTGAGAATCACGGGCGAAACGTAGTTCGGTAGTTTGGGGCGTGCGTGCGACCAGACCAGCGAACCGCTGACGCGATCGAGGCCGACGATCGCGCCGCCCCCCTTGTTGTCGGCGGCGACAATCACGAGCGAACGATGCAACATCGGCGACGAGCCGAAACCCTGGTGCAGCACGTAATCGACGACTTTCTTCTGCCAAATGATCGCGCCATCGAGGCCGACCGCCGATGTGTGAATGCCGTCGGCATTCTGGAAATTGATGTAGATTCGTTCGCCATCGCAGGCCGGCGAAGACGATGCGAGCGAACCTTTGGCGTTGCCCTTTTTCTCGAAGCCTCCCCTATGCAAATCCGCCTGCCAGACCTTCTTGCCAGTCTCGCGATGGAAGGCAAACAGCGACTGCGTTTCGGTCGCCGCATCCGCCACAGCCAGATAGACGCGGTCGCCCACGACCGTCGCCGAGCCGTGCCCGCGACCCGGCAACTCGGCCTTCCACAGCACATTTTCACTTTCGTTCCAGATCGTTGGCGGCTTCTGCTTCGCATCGGCGACGCCATTCCCCAACGGCCCCCGCCACGATGGCCAATCGTCGCCTGCCACCACCGGACACGCGCACACCATTAACAACAACAAACATCGCATCATCGGGGCATCCTTCAAACGTGATCGAGTTTCGATTCGTCCCGATTAACGTATACTGTTCGCAGTTGGAAAGCGGTGAAATGTCCACGATGCCGACTACTGCGTCACTTCCTCGTGGCTGACTACTCATCCCAGCAGCCGCGTGAGTGCCGTCATTCCGAGTTCGGCGACTTGGCTCGGTTTCGATTGCCAGATCATCGGGTTCATCACTTCGAGCGACGCATAACCTTCGTAGCCGATCTGCTTCAATTTCTGCAAGATCGGGATCAGTTGGAAGTCGCCTTCACCGGGGAAAACGCGGTCGGCGTCGGTCATGATTTCGCGAGGGATGCCGGGGATGTCGCAGAGGTGAACGTGTGCGAGTGTCTGCGCCGTCAGGCGGTCCAGATCTTCGAACTTGCTCGCGCCTTTGTAGTATTGGAAGACGTCCAGGCAGACGCCGACGTTCGGTTCGTCGCACTGTTCGACGAGCAAAATCGCCGTTTCGAGACAGGAGCAGAAGGTGTCCGCTCCGCGGAACTCGAGCGCCAGCCGCACGTCGTACCCCGCCGCCCACTGGGCCGCCTGCGACAGCGACACGACTGCACGGCCCAGGCTCGTTTCATCTAGCGTTTGCGCAAAGTCTGCCACGACGACCATCGTGGGGATCGCGAATTGTTGGCACAAATCGAGCCGCGTTTTGAAGTGATCGAACGTCGCCTTCCGGGCTTCTCCCTGCGAAAGTAGCAACCCGCCCTGATACGCCGCCGCCACCAACGTGACGCCGCGATCCACCAGGAGCGTGCGCGTTTCGTCGATGGTCGAAGTCGCGAGATGCTGTTCGAGTTTCGTCAGCCAAGCCTCGATGGCGGTACATCCGCCGTCGGTGTACCCCATCACATCGGCGGCAAATGTTGCAGGCATCGTGCTTGCCTGGCTGATACTGTATTTCATGTGGTGATGCTTTACGTGGCGGAAATTGACACGGATCTTCACGGGCGCGACGCCCGTGAAGAGGTGAAAAAGACCGAAAAGCCGCGAATCTCGTTCGAGATGCGATGCCGGAATTTCGGCATCACGGAGAGTTGCGATCACCGCCAGGAGTGGGCGTTACTGGATTTGAACCAGTGACCCCTACAATGTCAATGTAGTACTCTAGCCAACTGAGCTAAACGCCCCTGTACTCTGTTTTTACCTTTCTCGCCCGTTCCGTCAAGGGCAGGTCGGTCGATTCTGGCCGACATCGAATTCGGCAGTTGCACTTTGTGGCGGAATGCGTCACCATGAGCGTTCTGCTGGATCTTTCCCTTCGCGAGGGTCGTGCTGTGTTACTCCGTTATTCGTGCGTGTTTGCGTTACTGACGGCGATGCTGGCGATCTCGGTGGCGCAGTCGCCGGACCCGATGAAAGCCCATTCGGGGCTGGTTCACCACCTCGCGTTGTCCGCCGATGGCAAGCTACTCGCGTCGGCGGGGTTCGATAATACCGTGCAAATCTGGGACGTTACCGGCAACACGATCAAGCTGCGGACGCCGCTCGCTGGCCATACGGGACCGGTGTATGCCGTGTCGTTTTCCGCCGATGGCAAACGCCTCGTTTCCGCCAGTTTGGACAAGACCGCCCGAATCTGGAACATCGCCGACAAGAAGATGCTATTCGAGATGAAAGGGCACGCGGACATCGTCGATACCGCGTCGTTTTCGCCCGACGACAAAGCGATTGCGACGGCGAGCGCCGACAAAGCGGTGAAGCTATGGAACGCGGTCGATGGCAAGGAAACCAAAGCCCTCGGCGTGCATACCGGTTCGGTTTACAGCATCGCGTATTCGCCCGATGGCAAACTGTTGGCCAGTGGCGGCGCGGACAATCTGGTGAAGATCTGGGATGTCGTCGGCATGAAGGAACTCAAGCAATTAAAGGGCCACGACATGCCCGTTACGGGGGTCGCGTTCGCCGGAGATTCGGCCACACTCGTTTCGATTGGTTTAGACCGCACGATTCGCGTCTGGAATGTGGCGGACGGCAAGGAAACCAAGAAGCTCGGCCCGACGACGGACGACCCCTACGGCCTCGCATGGGCGACGAAAGCGAAGCGGCTCGCGGTCTGTGGCTACTCGGGGCAGTTGTCGGTTTGGGACATCGTTGCGGGCAAGTCGATCTTCGCGGCAAAGATCAAATCGCCGGGCTACACCGTCGCCATCGATACCGATGCCAAGGTGCTGTTTTCCGGCCACGATAACGGCTCGATCCAGATCACGCCGATCGTGCCGATGAAGTGACGTCCGAATCGACGTAAGTCGCAATTCCAGAGCCTCAAAAATCGGTTTTTGTGGTGTTTTTCCGGTTTTCGAGGCCCAAAAAGTCGCGTTTTTGATCGCAATTCACCGATCCGTTTGCCGCAATTTGAACCATTATCGCGGGTTATGTCG
>JAYVXI010000302.1:0-26993 GCA_043785305.1 Limnoglobus sp.
AACCGCTGTTCCAACATCGTCACCATATCGGACTCCTCCAATTTAACCTGGCGTTTCGGGTGACTCGCGGACTTCATACCGATACCCAATTGTAGCCGATGTGGGCGCGGAAAGGGATCGTCTTCCGATTCCGGCGCACTGCAGTCGCTTCTCAGCGAAACGGAATATCCATGCACGGTAACGCCAAGATGATGCACCGGAAACGCGAACCGTACCGACGAACATGGGAATCGCGTCGTCTTCGCCCATGCGTACTTATTCGCGTTTCATTTTCGGCAACGGCACACGCACGCGAATATCGTCGCAACCATACGGCAAGTCGCCGTAGGTCTTTCCGTTGTCGTCTTTTTCATTCTGTCCAAAACTGTATAAGAGGTATCCACTCTCGTTCGGTTGGTAAGTCAGTGGTTTCTCGGTGAACAGATCGTTCGGAATCTTGGCCAGGTATTTCGGTGCCAGTTCATCGAGTGTCTTGGGGTACTTGCCGTTGTCCGCTCGGTAGGACGCGAGCGCAACTGCGAGTTGGAGATTGCGTCGGTGTTGCTCGATCCGATCCGATGCATCGGGTCGTTTTTCAAATGTGGGCACCAAGTAGTCAGCGAGTTCGCGGATTTTTTTTGGGCCGACCGAGGCGAGCTGTTCTGGCGAATCGAATGCTAATGCCAGATCGACAATGCGCGTTATACCTTTCGACATTCCTATCGCCGAATTTCGCTTTTCAAATTCTGCTACCCGCAATTTACGCGATGAGTTTCGAATGGCTTTGACCGCGAAATCGTACTGTCCATTCATCATTCGCAGTGTTTCGTTCCAGTAGGCATCGTCGAATTGCCCGCGTATCTCGTCGTTTTTGATTTCCGGTGCGAGGCGGCGGAGGTGCTGCATCGCATCCAACACGATAAATCGCTCGGCGAGATCGATTTCATCGGCCATGCTCTGGAATGACGGCAGTTTGTCGATTTCACTCCGGTACTTTTCAATTGTTTTGCTGTCGTGCGCGACCGAAACGAAGAAGGTGAGTTCCGCATTCACGGTATGGAGTTCCATTGAAATTCCGATTATCGTCGCGATCAGAGTGCCTTGCGAAATATGCCGGGAAAGCCGATGCGACGCGATGAGATCGGACCATGCCTCGTCGTACTTCTTTTCGGCGGTCTTTAACATGGCGCGCATACACAGTGCGATACAGATACTGCGAACTTTGCTCATGTATTGCGGGTATGCGCCCATAAGCATGGCAGGTTTGCCGTCGCCAGGTCGGTAAACGAGCGGGTTGTAAGAATCGGCTCGCCGACTGGCGCGAACGACGATTTCCAGTGGCTTCTCGTTCACTTCGAGCCATTTTGCAATGAGTGGAAAATCGTCCGCCATCCACGGGCGACTACGGGCATACTCTTCTTGCTCGATCTGCTTGGGATCGTACGCAGCCTTCTCCTTTTTGACGAAGGTGTCGTAATCGACGAAATACTCGCCGTCCGTCGGTGGCGATTTCGTCCCGAGACATTGGAAGTAGTCGGCAGGCATCGCTTTGCCATCGGGTTTCGGCCCGATGGCTTGCCAGAGTAGCACCATCGCGTTCGTCTCCGGTGTAATCTGGCCGCGGAGCCGTTCGTTCAACGCGGTTTCGTAATCGAGGTAGCCGTCTTTGTCGAGCGGCTCGGTGATGTACGTTGTGGCTTTGCTCATCGGAAATTTCGGTACGGGCTTCTTGCCATCGAGTGGGGCGGCGGGAAGCCACAAGCCCAAAACGGCTGCGAGTGTGAACGTCATGTGCGAACCTTCCGATTCCGGGGTGTGTATGCTGGGCCGGTTTGCCTAGCATACACAGCATTCGCATACGATGGAAACGGATGGTTCCATGACCGGAGACGATGACATGATGCGTAGCCAGGCGGCCACGATGACGCTCGCGCTGTTTGCCCTCACGGAGACGCCCAGCGATTCGGCGGGGCAGGCGACGTACCAGAAGCCGCCGCAGGCGATTCTCGATGTCTTGCACGCGCCGCCCGCCCCGGCGCTCAGCTTGAACCCGACGCGGGACACGCTGATGTTGATCCAGACGATGCGCTATCCCGGCATCGCGGAGTTGGCGAAACCGCAACTGCGGCTGGCCGGGTTCCGCATCAATCCCCTCACGAACGGCCCCGCCCGCATCGCGCATGTCACCGGGCTGACACTGATGCCGGTCGAGGGTGGGCATCCGTTGCCGATCACGCTGCCGAAGGGGATCGTCGGCGTGCCGCAATGGTCGCCGAACGGCTTCCGTTTCGCCACCACCGTGACCACCGATACCGAAGTGCAACTCTGGGTAGGCAGTACCGCCAACGCGGCGATGAAACGCATCCCGTTCGTGGCGCTCAATGCCGCGTTCGGCGACCCGATCTCGTGGATGCCGGACTCGAATTCGCTTCTGTGCGAGCTAGTTCCGAGCGAACGCGGCAAGCCACCGGAAACGCCACTCGCGCCGAGCGGCCCGACGGTGCAAGAATCGAGCGGCAAGGCGGCCCCCGTTCGCACGTACCAGGACATGCTGCAAAACGCGCACGATGAGGCGCTTTACGATTACTACGCCACGTCGCAGTTGGCGGTCGTGTCGCTCGATGTGCCACCGATCGCGCAAGCTGTCGGCGAACCGGCAATCTTCGGCACTGCGTCGCCTTCGCCCGATGGAAAATTGTTGCTGATTAGCCGTCTGCGTCGGCCGTATTCGTACTTGCACCCGGCTTCGGCGTTCGCGAAAACAGTCGAAGTCTGGAACCGCAAAGGCAAGGTCGTTCATATCGTGGCGGAGCTTCCGTTGCAGGATAAAATCCCCATCGAAGGCGTGCCGACGGGGCCGCGGAATGTGAGTTGGCAGCCGACGAAAGACGCGACGCTGATGTGGGTCGAAGCACTCGACGGTGGCGACCCGAAAACGAAGGTACCGCACCGCGACCGGGCGTTCGCACACGCGGCCCCGTTTGCCGATGCCGCGAAGCCATTATTTGAAGTCGAACATCGCTTCAGCGGCATGAACCACTTCCCCGATGGCGACCGCGTGCTCGTCAGCGATTACGACCGCGACCGCCGTTGGACCCGCACCGTGTTACGCAAACTTTCCGAGACTGACACCGCACCGACAGTGATCTTCGATCGCTCGATTCAAGACCGCTACAACGACCCCGGCACGCTGCTTTCCAAACGCATGGCGAACGGCCGTTCGGCGTTGTGGGTGACCGACAATATGCTGTTCCTTTCGGGTGTCGGTGCCACGCCGAAGGGCGACCGGCCGTTCCTGGATCGCTTGAATATCAACACGAAAAAGACCGAACGCCTCTTCCACTGTGCCGAAGGTGTGTACGAATCGGCGACACCGCTATCCGACGATGCTACGAAGTTACTCATCCGTCGCGAGTCGCCGAACGACCCCGGAAATTACTTCTTCAAGAGCGGCACGACCGAAACCGCGATCACCACGTTCGTCGATCCCACACCGATTCTGCGACAGATCCAGAAGCAACTCGTGACGACGAAACGGCCCGATGGCGTGACGGTTTCGTTCACGCTGTATCTGCCGCCGGATTACAAGGCGGGCGAGAAACGGCCGACGGTGTTCTGGGCGTATCCGCGCGAGTTCAACACCCCTGACACCGCCGGGCAGATCAGCGGTAGCACGGATCGCTTCACGAATATCACCGGCTATTCGCACCTGTTTTTCTTGCTGCAAGGCTACGTGGTGATGGACGAAGTCAGCGTGCCGATCGTCGGCGCGCCGGACAAAGCGAACGATACGTTCGTCGAACAACTCGTCGGCAGCGCGAAGGCGGCGATCGATAAAGCCGTGGAAATGGGGCCGGTGGATCGCAACCGCATCGGCGTCGGCGGGCACAGTTACGGCGCATTCATGACGGCGAACTTGCTGGCGCACAGCGACTTGTTCCGCGCCGGTATCGCCCGCAGCGGCGCGTACAACCGCACGCTGACACCGTTCGGTTTCCAGAACGAACGCCGCACGTACTGGGAAGCACCCGAGGTGTACGCGACGATGTCGCCGTTCCATAATGTGCATAAAATTCACGCGCCGATCTTGCTCGTTCACGGCATCGTCGACGACAACCCCGGCACCTTCCCCGTGCAAAGCGAACGCCTCTACCAGGCACTCCGCGGCAACGGCGCGACCGCAAGGCTCGTCATGCTCCCACACGAAGCCCACGGCTACGCCGCAAAGGAATCCATCGAACACGTGCTTGCCGAACAGATCGCCTGGTTCGACAAGCACGTGAAAGGTACGAAGTAAACATTCGCCGCAGGAAACCCGCACTCGAAAGATTGACATGGCCGAGAATCGCACCGATGTCGCACGGATCGCGTCGCTCGATCAGTTCCGAGGCTACACGGTCCTCGGGATGTTCCTCGTCAATTTCGTCGGCTCGTTTGCCGCCATCAAGGCCGTGCTTCCCGCCCTCAGCCATCACCACACGTATTTCAGCTATGCCGATTCGATCATGCCGCATTTCCTATTTGCGGTCGGGTTCGCGTATCGTTTGACGTTCCTCCGGCGCGTGGAAACCAGTGGCACGCGCTCGGCGTATTGGCACGCCGTGCAGCGAAACCTCGCGTTGCTACTCGTTGCGTTCGTCGTTCACAACGTCGGCTCGCGCTGGGAAGAGTGGTCCAACGCGACGCAACTCGATGTCGTGCTGTTGCGTTGGGCGAAGCAAGATCTGTTTCAAACGCTCGGCCACATTGCCGTCACGTCGCTGTGGGTGTTGCCGGTGATCGCGTCGCGGCCGGTCGTGCGCATCGCATTCGCGGTCGGTTCGGGGCTGTTGCACTTGGCGCTGTCGTATGCGTTCTATTACCGGTGGACGAACACACCTCCCAACGGAGTCGACGGCGGCCCGCTCGGATTTCTGACGTGGGCGATCCCGTTGCTGGCCGGCACGCTCGCCTACGACGCCTGGGTTGCGGACGGTAACCGCGCGCGGGTCGTTCGCCGAGTGCTGGCGTGGGGTTTGGCAATCATGGCGCTCGGTTACGGCCTGACGTGCTTGCACCTCGCCCCATCCGACCGCGACGAATCGCGATTTCAACTGACCGTGGCACCGGCCGCACCGCCGTTCGTGTTCGTTCCCGATAAGCCGCCGACCGACGACCTGTTTACCATCAGTCAACGTTCCGGCAGCCTGACGTACCTCGTTTTCGGGGCGGGCTTCTCACTGGCGATCTACGCCCTCTTCGTCTGGGCGTGCGACATCCGAACAGTGCGTATTGGCATCTTTCGCACGTTCGGAACGAACGCGCTGCTCGGTTACATCATCCATGGAATGGTCAACGACGCCGTCAAGCCGTTCGCCCCGCGCGACGCCCCACTCTGGTACGTCTTCGCAGCGTTCGGCGTCTCACTCTCGATCTGCTACCTGTTCCTGCGATATTTGGAGAAGCACCGTTTGTTCCTCAAGATGTGATTCTGAGTCGCCACACGAGGAGTTGCGGAATGGGATTCACGAGACATTGAGATCGTCGCACGCCTTCTCGTAACTCTGCTCGAGATTCAAAGGCAGGACACGCACATCTGTCAGCCACAAAGGAAGCGTCGGTAGCGGTTGACCGACCATTAACGTGTGCGACCAGGTTTCGAGAATCGCACGATTCCCTTTCGAGATCCAGCGGCACGACGCAGCATAAAGTGGCGGTGGCTCGGTGCCCATCGTGGGGTCGGACTGACCCAGAAAGGTCATCAGTTCAGCGTAAAGGTTGAAATGCCGCGTCGTCACCACGTCCACGATGTTGACCGCAACCCCCTTTTGCAGCAGTGCGGCGCACTTGCCGACGAAGGCGTTCCGCTTCTCCGGCCGATCCTTGTTTGCGGGGCTAACCAGTTCGATGACCGCCACCAGCGTCCGGTCGCGTTCCGCATCGTAAATGCGAACTTCGTATTCGTCGTAATCCGGTATCTCCGTCTCGACGGCGACACTGGGTTCGGCCACAGTCCAGGTTGCCGTGGCGACACCGCCATCGTTGTCGCTGTCCGAAAAGCCTCTCGATGGGCCGTCCCGTTCGTAGGTACCAATGTCGATTTCGATCTGCGAACCGAGATGCACCTTCGGCGCAGAAACATAGCCGGGCGGAAGTTGTTTCTTCAATTGCTGGACGATTACCGCAGGCCACATGGCGTGGATTTCCTCCCAGGAAACCTGACGGCTTACCGGTGGTCGAAAGTGATCGTGTAACGGCATAGTCTGATCTCCTCGATAGGATTGTACCAACAGCAGCTTCACGCCACTTGGGGTTATGGTGCGATCCGGCTCGGCCTGATACGATAATCGTGCAAAGGAGAATTGCGATGCCGCTCCGCGATCATTTCCGACCTCCACTGACAACTATCGCCTCGTGGGAGGAACTGCACGGTGCGTGGCCGGCCACGATGGCCTACCGAATCAACGAGTTGTTGCCGCCCCAATACCGGTGCGGATTGAAAATTCACCTCGGCAATTTGGTGGAGATCGATGTCGGAGCTTACGAGTTGGACAACCCACGGGGCCGCGTAAACGAGAACGATCCGGCGCTGGCTTGGGAAGCCTCCGCCCCCACACTGCTGCTCGATACCGACGAGTTGACGCCTCCCGAATACGAGGTTCGCGTGTACGACGAAAGTGCCTCGCGTCGACTCGTCGCAGCCGTCGAGATCGTCAGCCCGCGCAACAAAGACCGACCGCGCGCGCGCGAGGAATTCGTCTCGAAATGCCATGCCATGCTCCGGCAAGATGTTTGCGTCGTCATCGTCGATCCGGTGACGATCCGCGGTGCAAACCTTTATGCGGAACTGGCCGAGCGGATCGGGGCCAAACCGCCTGCCCATGCCGAGTCGTCCCTCTACGCGGTATCGTGTCGGCCCTTGCATTTCCGCGACCGCA
Organism: Limnoglobus sp.; assembly: GCA_043785305.1. Lineage (GTDB taxonomy): Bacteria > Planctomycetota > Planctomycetia > Gemmatales > Gemmataceae > Limnoglobus. The sequence goes on from JAYVXI010000302.1 coordinate 6,897, forward strand.
CCCGCATCGAAGCTTGGGAACACACGCTCGCGGTCGGTTCTCCACTGCCCACGCTGCCGCTCTGGATCAGCGATACAAAGTACGTGCCGCTCGAACTCGAACGCACTTACCTGGAAACTTGCAAAGGCCTGCGGATCGGGTGAACGCGGGCAAATCGTTCGCACCCCAAACCCACACCATCACGAGGACTCCAAGATGTCTCTACCGATGAAACTCAGCTGCTTATTATGTACGATCGGCTTTTTCATCTGCGCCGCGGGTGCCGATGCGGCAGAACTGTACGTGGGCGGCGCGACGGTGAGCATCACACCGGACAAGCCCGTCGCCCTGTGGGGGCAGTTACATACGCGGATCTCGCTCGGCGTGGAAAGCCCCGTGATGGCGACCGCCTTGGCGCTGGAATCCCGCGACGGTGACAAGGTGTTGGATCGAGCGATCTTGGTGGCTTGCGACCTCGTGTTGATTCCTGCCGATGCCCTGGCGAAGACGCGGGCGCGGGTCCAGAAAGCGCTGCCCGACTTCCCCGTCGACAAAATCATTCTCAGCGCCACGCACACGCATACCGCCCCCGTTCTGACGGAAGGCGTTTATGAAATCCCAAAAGAGGGCGTGATGCAGCCGACGGAGTACGTCGAGTTTTTCGCCGAGCGAGCGGCGGAAGCCGTGCTGACGGCCTGGAAAGCGAAACAGCCCGGCAAGGCCAGTTGGGGCCTGGGCGAAGCCGTGATTGCGCACAACCGGCGGGCCGTCTACGCAGATGGCACGGCGGTCATGTATGGGGCCACCGACAAGCCGAACTTTCGGATGCTCGAAGGCTACGAAGATCACGATGTCAACGTGCTGTTCTTCTGGGATGCCAAAGACAAGCTCGTGGCCACCGCAATCAACATCGCTTGCCCTGCGCAGGAGGTCGAAGGCCGGTCGGCGATCAATGCGGATTTTTGGCACCCCGTACGCGAGTCGCTGCGTGCCAAGTATGGGAAAGACCTCCACGTACTCGGCTGGGCCGCGGCCGCGGGCGATCAATCGCCGCATACGATGTTTCGCAAACAGGCGGATGAACGGATGCGGAAACTCCGCGGCCTCGACCGCCTTCAGGATATTTCCCGACGGATCGTTCGCGCCTGGGACGACGCCTACGACGGTGCGAAGAAAGACGTGCATACCGACGTGCCGCTGAGTCATCGCGTCGAGCCGCTCGAACTCCCCCGCCGCGAAGTGTCCGAGCGAGAATGGCAACTGGCGAAAGCCGACGTCGATGTCTACTCGAAAGAAAAAGGGCGGCAGACGATGGTGTGGTGGCATCAACAGGTCGTGACGCGATTCGAGCGACAGCGGGCCGGAACCGTCGAGCCGTTCAAAATGGAACTCCACGTGCTGCGGCTCGGCGATATCGCGATCGCCACGAATGCGTTCGAGTTGTTCACGGACTACGGCATTCAGATCAAAGCGCGCAGCCCCGCATTGCAGACCTTCGTGATTCAGTTGGCCGGTTCGACCGAAATGGGTAGTTATCTGCCCACAAAACGCGCCGTTCTGGGCGGTGGCTACAGCGCGATTGTACAAAGCAACGAGGTTGGCCCCGAGGCCGGGCAGATCCTCGTCGACCGAACCGTCGACCGCATTAACGCCATGTGGCCAACGAAGCCAAAATGAGCATCGCACGTAAAGTACGGTTGTGACATATTCGACAATTCTTCACGCCCCCATACTGAGGATACTGCGATGCGATTGTTGTTTGTGATGCTGTTGGCGATTCCGGCGCTGGCCGAAGAACCGACTGCGAAGTCGGAGTTTACTCGTGGTGATGCGCTGTTGAAGAAGCGCGACAACGCGGGTGCCGTGAAGGCGTTCACGGCAGCGATCGCACTCGAACCGAAACTGGCGGCGGCGTACGATCGGCGCGGCGATGCCAACCTCAAACTCGGCCGGTTCAAGGAATCGATTGCAGACTTCGACACGTTCCTCGAAACCAACCCGAAGTTCGCGCCGGAACACTGGCGTCGCGGCATCGCGCTCTATTATGCCGAGCGATACAAAGACGGCGTCAAACAGTTTGAAACGCACAAGACCGTCAACCCGCAAGACGTCGAGAACGCAGTCTGGCACTACCTTTGCAACGTGAAAGTGATCGGCAAAGACAAGGCGATGAAGGAACTGATCGACGTGACGCAAGACACCCGCGTGCCGATGGCCGAGATTCAAAAGCTATACGCGGGCAAGCTCAAACCCGAAGATGTACTGGCGGCGGCCGAGAAAGTGAATGCGAAGTCCGACGCGGGTATCGAAGCCCGATTCTACGCGAACCTCTACGTGGCACTCTGGTACGAAGCCGAGGGCGATGCGAAGAAGGTTCGGGGACACTTGGCAACGGCGGTCGAGAAGTACGAAATTTCGCACTACATGTGGGACGTGGGGAATGCGCACCTGGCACTCCTGAACGGCTTGTAAGCCAAAAATCTGAAGCGAAACATGGCGAAGAAAGCATTCACCTACGACTACGCCCGCCCTGCCGTGACGGCGGATGTCGTGCTGATTACGCGCGAGGCCCAACCTCGCGTGTTGTTGATTCAACGTGCCAGCGAGCCATTCGCCGGTGCGTGAGCGTTGCCGGGCGGTTTCGTGAATGCCGACGAGCCAATCGTCGATGCGGCCAAGCGCGAATTGCAAGAGGAGACGGGGCTGGAAGTCGATTTGCTCGAACCACTTTACACGACCGGCAACCCCGGTCGCGACCCGCGCGGCTGGACGATCAGCATCGCGTTTTTGGCGCGCGTCGAAGCAGGCACATTGCACGCGAAAGCGGGCGACGATGCCGCCGCCGTGAAGTGGTTTCGCCTCAATAAACTGCCAAAACTCGCGTTCGACCACGCAATGCTCGTGCAGCGCGCCATCGCCCGCATCGCGGATCGCACGGCGTAGTTATTCGGTATCGGTGACGAACCGGGCGACGCCCTTCGGTTGCAGCCAGAGGTTGACGAGTTCGATGCCGACGGCGAATGCCATCGCGAAATAGACGTAGCCTTTGTCCATGTGCTGGCCCATCCCCTCGGCGACCAGCAGCGCGCCGATCAATATCAGGAAGCTCAACGCCAGCACTTTGATCGTCGGATACTTCTCCACGATGCGGCTGATCGGCCCCGCGAACAGCAACATCACGAGCATCGCGATCACCATCGCCACGACCATCACCCAGAGTGTGTCGACCATCCCCACGGCGGTAATCACCGAATCGAGCGAGAAGACGATATCGACGATCGCAATCTGCAAGATCACCTTCGCGAATCCCGCCATCCGCGGTGGCTTCGCGGCATGTTCCTTCTCTTGGGCCTCGCCGATTTTATGGTGCATTTCCATGACGCTCTTCACGATGAGGAAGATGCCACCGCCCAACAAGATGAGGTCGCGCCACGAAATATCGCGCGCTTCGGGTACCATGCCAGGGATCGGCAACGTGAAGACGGGCTTCGTGAGGCCGAGCAAAAACGACAGTGAAAACAGTAGCCCCAACCGGGTGACGAGCGCCGCGGCCAAGCCGATTCGCCGCGCGCTCGGTTGCTGTTGCGGGGGGAGTTTTCCGGCAAGGATTGCGAGGAAAATGATGTTGTCGATGCCGAGGACGATCTCCATTACGGTGAGCGTGAGCAGGCCGACGAGCGCCGCAACCAGCGAGAGATTCACCGGCGGGCGAACGATCGTCAGTTCGCGCAAATCTGCCAGCGCGACCGTCGATACGGTGCCGTCGTCCTGCGTCACCGCGAGTTCGGGAAGTAGCGGTTTGCCGATGAGATGCGACTTGTCCGTCAGTTCGACGCGGGCCGTCAGGATCTGATCTTCCATCGCGAAATCGATCTCTTTGACCTTCGCGATCTTCAAATCGAGCGTACCAAAATCGATCTCTAAACGGAATGTCTCGTTCGGGATCGTGCCCGTGAGCATCTTGCCGGTCGTCGTTTCGAGCTTCACCGGTTGGCCCGTGCCCATGCGCACTTTCGCTTTCGGTTCGCCTTGGCCCCACGCCGTCGCAACCAGTGCAAAACCGACGCAGACAATCGCGAGAGTCAGGTACGCCATCGGGCGAAAACGCAGCATCGGCAAAACTCCTACAGTCCGATCGAGACGGATCAACTTTCACGGTCAGTATGTTATACTTCTCACGTCAGAAAGTGACACATTTCCACGCGAAACGAGTCACTACTGGGATTGAGACTTCCGCTGGGCACAACAGATGTTGTCTGGCCATACTGCCATCGGCCGCGAGACTACGATGACGAAACCCACCGACGTTCTGCAAGAGTTTCAAATTCGGGGCCTCGATTGTGCCGAAGAGGTTGCTGTTCTGAAGCGGGAACTCGGGCCATTAGTTGGAGCGGAATCACGGCTTGCATTTCACATTCTCGATGGAACGATGACGGTCCTTCCCGGTGATCCAGTCGTGACGAGTTCGCAGATCATCGAAGCGGTGGCACGGACGGGAATGCAGGCCACGCCGGTCGACGGAAATCGAACTCCGATCTCTCCCGAAACCCGGCAGGGGAAATTCGTACTGCCAGCGATTAGCGGCATTGCGATCGGTCTTGGAATGATGGCGCATCGCACGATGGCCACCGATTCGAGCATCCCGACGCTCAGTAAATCGCTATATTTGCTAGCGATTGTGGCAGGAGTTTGGGTCGTGCTGCCGAAGGCGTGGTATGCGCTCAAGCGATACCGACCCGACATGAATCTGTTGATGGTCGTCGCGGTCGTCGGGGCGCTGATGATTGGCGAATGGCTCGAAGGGGCAACGGTCGCATTCCTGTTCACCGTCTCACTCGCCCTCGAAAGCTGGAGCGTCGGTCGCGCGCGGCGGGCCGTGGCTGCACTTATGGAATTAACTCCGACGAAGGTTCGGGTAAAAGACCCGTCTGGAGAGCGGGAACTGCCACCGGAAGCCGTCGCGGTCGGGACAGTTTTCTTCGTCCGGCCCGGCGATAAAATTCCACTCGATGGCACTATTTCGGTCGGTCGTTCCACGGTCGATCAAGCATCGATCACCGGCGAAAGTGTTCCCGTCGAGAAAGATCCAGGCGATACGGTATTTGCGGGTACGGTGAACGGGGACGGGCTTCTCGAAGTCACTTCGACCAAACGTGCCGACGACACGACGCTCGCCCGGATCGTGCGGATGGTTCGCGATGCACAGAACAAACGCGGGCCGAGCGAGCAATGGGTCGAGCGATTTGCCCGCATTTACACGCCGGCGGTGATGATCGTGGCATTCGTCGTGCCGCTCGTCCTCACCCAGCCGTTCGCGCCGTGGCTGTATCAGTCGCTCGTTTTGCTGGTTATCGCCTGCCCATGCGCGCTCGTGATCTCTACGCCGGTCAGTATCGTGGCGGCACTCGCCTCGGCCGCTCGTAACGGTGTGCTCATCAAAGGCGGTACGTTCGTCGAAGCGCCTGCGACGCTCCGCTGTATCGCTTTCGACAAGACCGGAACGCTCACGCGGGGCAAGCCAGAAGTGCGGGATATCATCCCACTCGCTGGCGAAAGCGAAGATCGCGTTCTCTCGCTGGCGGCGGCGCTCGAAGAACGGAGCAACCATCCGCTGGCGCATGCGATTGTGGACGCGGCCCGTTCGCGCGGGCTGAAGTGGATTCCCGTTTCCGAATTGCAAACCGCGCAAGGGCGAGGCGTCACAGCCACACGAGACGGGCAGACATTCTGGCTCGGGTCGCACCGGTGGCTCGATGAAAAGAAACTCGAATCGGCTTCACTTCATACTCAACTGGAAGAATACGCTGCCGAAGGCAAGACCGTCGTTGTCGTCGGGCGCGACGACGAATTACTGGGCGTCATCACCTTGGCGGACGCGGTGAAACCCGAAACGCAAGCGATCCTTGCCGACCTCAAATCGTTGGGTGTCGAACGACTGGTCATGCTCACGGGTGACAACCTGGGGGCGGCGAAACGGCTTGCCGATGCGATCGGACTCGACGATTTCACCGCCGAGATGTTACCCGAAAACAAAGTGCAGAAAATCGAAGCCCTCGTACGAGACTTCGGCTCAGTCGCGATGATCGGGGACGGGGTCAACGATGCTCCCGCGCTCGCACGGGCGACCATCGGCATCGCGATGGGGACCGCCGGTAGCGATGCGGCCATCGAGACCGCCGACATCGCACTCATGACCGACGACCTCCGCAAGCTACCCTGGCTGATACGGCACTCGCGACGGACCCTTCGCACGATTCGCCAGAACATCGCGTTCTCGCTGGCCGTAAAGTTATGTTTCGTGGTGGCAACGTTTGCGGGCTTCGCATCGATGTGGGCGGCGATCGCCGCCGACACAGGCGCTTCGCTGATTGTTATCGCCAACGGGCTTCGGTTGCTACGGCGTTAATTTGCGATCAACCACCCGAAGCCATTTCGCTTCAGCCCGGCGAGGATTTCATCGAGGTGCGTGAAATACCCGTGGCCATCTTGGGCGGCGGAACAGATTCCGATGACGCGGCCACTGGCATCGATCAGCGCCCCGCCCGAACGGCCAGGGTTCGGCGACGTGTCGGTTTCCCAGAAGAAGGCGAGTTTGCCCAGCGGACGGCGCACGAGCTTCTTGGCGCGAATCGTATCGGTGATGCAAAACGGCGCACGGGTGTCATCGCAGCCGATCGATAGCACCGGCACGGGATATTTCTTCGGCCTTGCTCCCGGTGCGGCGAGCTTCACCACGGGCAAAATCTCGTTCCCTACCGGCACTTTCAGGAGCGCAATATCGGGGTCGCTCAATCGCAGTGCGACGACCGCGCCGGTGAACTTCCGCGCCGGCACGGGGTAACTTTCCTTGGTGAAGTAATGCAGTTCGCGTTCGTCGGTACCGGGTACGCCGTGCTCGGCGGTCAGCACGTAGGCGATGCCATCGCGTTGACCGATGGTCGCACCGGTGGCGGTATCTTGTTGCACGCCCGTCGTCACGATACGCGGCGACGCGGCCGCCAGTTCCCACTGAATCGCCTCGGTGACGTTCGCCGACCGCACCGTCGGCCCGATCGGAGTCATCGCCAGAGTCAGGAAAAACGGAGCCAGAGCGAGCATGTGCGGAAAACCTTTCGCAGGGTATCAGACCGTCCTGTTATATCGGGATCGGCGAACGATGGCGGCCCGCTAACAGTGAGAGCACGTTGGCGAAGTCGAGAGATTTCAAATAGACTTGCACCATCGAAGTTTCACGACTTCGCCCACCAAACAGAAAGACACCTCATGCGATCCCTTGCGATTCTCACACTCGTTGCGATTCCAACAATTGGGTCTGCGGCCGAACCGGCGGTGCTGACATTCGTGCATCCGGTGCCGCACCAGATCGTTCAGCGGTTTGGGTTTGCACCCGAACGGAAGCAGCTCGGCTCCGCTGAGGTGGCGATACGCGGCTCGATGCCGGCGGGGTTGGCGACGGGAACGTGGGAGTTTCGTGCGGTGGTTGCGGGGGAACCTTCAAAGAACGACACCGGTTGGGAAACGATCGACGTTCGCACGAATGGCCTGCGTTTTGAGGGGATTGCGAACGTGACCGCCGGGTGGCATCGCTTCGAGTTGCGTTGCCGCATGGCTGACAGGGTACTGTCGCTCGGTACACTCGAACCGGTCGGCGTCGGCGAATTGTTCCTCGTGGGCGGGCAGTCGTATGCGACGAACTGCAACGACGAACGTTTCCGTGTGACCGATGCAAAACTGCGGGTGAGTGCGTACGACAGCGTCAAGAAAACGTGGGCGGTGGCGCACGACCCGCAGCCGGTGTTCGATGGCAGCGATGGCGGTTCGATTTGGCCGCCGTTGGGGGACCGGTTGGCGAAGGAATTCGGCGTGCCGATCGGCTTCGCGAACGCCGCCATCGGGGGGTCTTCCTCCGAAGAGTGGATGCCGAACGGGACGCTCCAGCCGCGCATGGCCGCGACTGGAGTGGCTATCGGTGCGTTTCGTGCGGTGCTTTGGCAGCAGGGCGAATCCGATGTCATCATCAAAACGCCGACCGCGAAGTACGTCGAGAACATTCGCACGATCCGCACCACTTGCGCGAACAATTGGGAGTACGATGCGCCGTGGTTGCTCGCGAAATCGACGCACCACCCGACGGTTTACAACGATGCCGATGGCGAGGGTCGCATTCGTGCGGGGATCGATGCGCTCGCGAAACGGCCTGGCTTCCGCGCTGGCCCCGATACCGACACGTTGAAGGGCGAAAATCGCGGCGATGCGAAATCGCGTCGGCACTTCTCAGCGGTCGGCCAGAAGCGTGCCGCCGACATGTGGTTCGACACGTTGAAAGTCATTATCGCGGAACCGGGTCGCGAGCCAGTCTCCGCACTGCGATTGTGGGAACCGGCGTGGGCATCGAAAATTGTCCACCGCGAAAGCAGCGTGTTGTTTCGCAAGTCGTCGGACAGCCCCGCGATCGCGCGACTCGCGTTCCCCATCGCGAAAATTCTCAGCATCGAGAACGCGAGCCGCACGCATCGCTACGACATCGCGAAAGCCGACGGGACGACGATCACCTTTGCGAAACCCGAACCGGTCGAGCCGATTTTGGAGAAGGATTTTTACTTGTTGAAGGACGCGCTCAACAGCTACCGGCACCGCACCGGCCACCCCGAACAATACATGCTCTATCGTCCCGGTCGTTGGTTCCACGATCGCGATGTCGAAGTGACGTACGTCCGCAGCGATGTCGGCACGCCGTTACCTGCACTCGGCACGTTGCCGAAGACGCGCGCACTATTGAAGGCGCACAAGCCGATCATTCTCGGTATCAGCGGCGACAGTATCTCCACGGGTTCGGATGCATCCGGCATTGCGAAGATTGCGCCGTTTCAGCCGGGGTATCCGGACCTCGTCGCCGAGCAATTGCGAGCGAGTTTCCAGAGTTCGGTATCGCTCAAAAATCGTTCGGTCGGCGGCTGGAGCGTGGCGAATGGCGTGCAGGATTTGGATAAGTTACTCGCGGAGAAACCGAACCTGATCGTCGTGGCCTACGGCATGAACGACGTCGGCCGGCGCGACCCGAAGTGGTACGGCGAGCAGACGCGAACGATTCTCGAACGCATCCGTGCAGCGAACCCTGAAGTCGAGGTAATCCTCGTTTCGTCGATGCTCGGGAACAGCGAGTGGGTTCATACGCCACCGGAGATGTTCGCGAAGTACTGCGACGAGTTAAAGGCGCTGACGGGTCAAGGCGTCGCACTAGCCGATGCCACGGCAGTATGGGAGCGGATGCTGACGAACAAGCATCACCACGACCTTACGGGGAACGGATTGAATCATCCAAACGATTTCGGGCACCGGCTTTACGCCGAGGTGGTGCTATCGGTGTTGAAGCCAGAGGCGGAATGATCCGTAGAATGAGCGTAGATTCTTGCTCGGCATGAACTCGCGGAATTTTCACGGCGCGATTCCGGTTCCCGAACTAAGATCGAGTACGTTCGTGGAACCGTCCGGCAGCGTCGTACTTTTTGCCGAATGAAGTTCCGCATCGCGACAGAGGCTTTCCGCGTGACAGGTTCGATTCCGACGCCCGTACTTTCGAGTAATCAAACTCCGTTGCCAGATGCGGACACACCGAGGCCTGCGCCGGGGCTGCCGACGCGCCCGGAAGTAGCGGAACCCGAACTGATTGTCGTCGAACCGCGCACGTCGTTTTCGCTCGGCGATAGTCAAGAGTTGTGGCGCTACCGCGAGCTATTTTACTATTTGATTTTGCGCGAACTGAAACTGCGTTATAAGCAGACGATCCTCGGCGTGGGTTGGTCGTTGTTTCAACCGATCGCGACGGTGATGGTGTTCGTCATCTTCATCGGTTACATGGGTAAAACGGCGGATAACGTCGATAATTACGTGCTGTACGTGCTGCTCGGCGTGATCCCGTGGACGTTCTTTTCGTCGGCGATGTCGAACGCGGGGAACAGCCTATTGGCGAACGAACGGCTCGTCACGAAAGTCTATTTCCCGAGGCTACTGCTTCCGCTATCGAACGTCGGTTCGGCGTTCGTGGACTTCCTGATTTCCTGCGGATTGATCGGCATCGCCATGCTCTGGTTCGGCGTGGCTCCGGCGTGGACGATCGTCTTCGCGCCGTTCGTACTCGCACTGTTGTGCCTCACGGCGACGGGCTTCGGCGTGCTGTTGTCTGCGCTCATCGTCGCGCAACGCGACTTCCGCTACCTACTCACGTTCGGCACGCAATTGTGGATGTTCGCGACGCCGTGCATCTATCTGGGGCCAGACGCCGTCGGACCGAGCGCTAAAATGATTCTGCCGTTGAACCCGCTTTACGGATTGATCTACAACTTGCGGAACCTCGTCCTCGGCGGGCCGATGGACAACTTCGCATGGTACTCGCTGGCGATCTCCGGGTCGGTCGGCCTGTGCGTGCTGTTCCTGGGCCTGTTCTACTTCCGCCGCGTCGAACGAACCTTCGCCGACACGATTTAGGGCCTCCACGAAAGGATTTCTCGATGCTCGGAGCCACTCTTGCCGTTGCGCCGTTTCTGAAGCGAATGGCCGACGAACTGCTGCGGATCGACGCGGACGAAGTGCAGACGCTCGCGGATTGGATGCACGCGCGCTATCGGGCGGGGCGGATGATCTTCGTCATCGGCAACGGCGGCAGCGGGTCGAACGCTTCGCACTTTTGCGAAGACATCGGCAAGGGCACGCTGCGCAAGCAGGATTTCGACGACGACGCGAAAGTGCGGTTCAAAATCCTCAGCTTGACGGATAATACGCCCTACATTTTGGCGTGGGGGAACGACGAAGGCTTCGACCGCGTGTTCCTCGAACAGTTGAAGAATCTCGCCAGCGAAGGCGATTTGCTGGTGGCGATTAGTGGGTCCGGGAACAGCCCGAACATCCTGCGTGCCGTGGAGTGGGCGAATCGCCACGGCGTGGGAACGTACGGCTGCACGGGCTTCGATGGCGGCCAGTTGCGCGGTATGTGCCGCGCGGGCCTCCACATCGACTCCAACGACATGGGCATCGTCGAGACGCTTCACCTGGCGGCGTTCCACTGGGTGGTCGACGACCTTTACCGCCGACTGGCAGACTTACCGAAACCATGAAACCTGCGATTCGAGCCGAGAACCTTTCCAAGCGCTATCGCATCGGGGCGAACCCGACCGGCGACCTCAACCTGACCGAATCGGTGAAGCGGATCGTTCGGGGGACGTTCTCGAAGGTGCGTTCGCTGGTCCGTACTGACGCCCCCGAGGACGAAAATTCGTTCTGGGCGGTGAAGGATATCTCGTTTGAAGTGCCGCGCGGCGAAGCGATCGGCGTCATCGGTCGCAACGGCGCGGGCAAGTCGACGCTGTTCAAACTCCTATCGCGGATCACTGAGCCGACGCACGGCCGCCTCGAACTACGCGGCCGCATGGGCAGCTTGCTCGAAGTCGGCACCGGCTTCCACCCGGAACTTTCGGGCCGCGAAAACATCTTCATGAACGGCTCGATTCTCGGCATGTCCCGCCGCGAAATCCTCGCCAAGTTCGACCAGATCGTCGAGTTCTCCGAAGTCGGTAAGTTCCTCGATACCCCCGTCAAACGCTATTCCTCCGGCATGTACGTCCGCCTCGCCTTCGCCGTCGTCGCGCACCTCGAACCGGAAATTCTCGTCATCGACGAAGTCCTCGCCGTCGGCGATGCGAGCTTCCAAAAGCGCTGTATCGACCGGATGATTCAACTCGCGCAGTCGGGCAAAACGATCCTGTTCGTCAGCCACAACATGCAGCAAATTCCGCGACTGTGCCAACGGGCCGTCATGCTGGAGCGCGGGCAGATGGTCGAGATCGGCCCCGCCGGCGCGGTCACGCAGTCGTACATGGATCGCTTGCTCACCGATGCCCGCACGAACGACCTCAGCACCAAGGCGCGATCCGGCGACGGGCGCGCGCGGTTCAGTCGGGCGGGGTTGGTCGATCCCGAAGGACGGCCACTTTCGGTGTTCACCAGCGGAGACGATCTCATCTTGCGAATGGACATCACCGCGAAGGTGGCGATCGCCGATGTCGACGTGCAAGTCATCGTGCAAAATCTGTACGGGACGCGAATCGTCACGGGGTGGTCGCGCGAAGTCGGCTTCTCGATCGCGCTGCACGAAGGCACGCAGACGGTCGAATGCCGACTGAAAGGGGTTGGCCTTCGACCCGGTCATGCCATAATGATGAATCTGTTGGCTGCGACCGGAAACGGCACGATACTCGACTCCGTCGATAATGCCGTGGTGTACGACGTGGTGGGCGACGACCGCCACCGCCACTTGTCCACCAGTGCCGACCAGGGGATTGTCGTTTACGACAACGAATGGCGCGCCGTCGGGTAACCGACGCAAGAGACCTACGAGACAAGGCTGTCCGATGAAGGTAACCGTAGCAATCTGTACGTGGAATCGCGCGGCGTTGCTCGATCGCACGCTCGAGTCGTTCCACAGGCTGCGCATTCCCGCCGGGTTGGAATGGGAAATCGTCGTCGTCGACAATAATTGCACCGACGATACCGCCGCGATTGTGGCTAAGCACGCCGTGCGGTTACCTGTTCTTCGCGTTGTGGAAGTCCGTCAGGGTCACTCGCACGCCCGCAACCGCGCCGTCGATACCGCGCGAGGGGAACTGATCCTCTGGACGGACGACGACGTGCAAGTGTCGGAGAACTGGGTGGCGGAGATCGTTCGGGTGGCGGACGAGAACCCGCAAGCGGGCTTCTTCGGCGGGCGTGTGACGCCGTGGTACGGCGACGATGTGCCACCAGCGAACCGGGCACGAATCGAAGCGAACGCGACGCGGTTGGCTGCGGTGTTTTCGCTCAAAGATTATGGCACGAACGTTCGGCCGTACGCCGGTAACGAAGGCCCGTTTGGGGCGAACATGGCGTACCGAACCGCACTGATGCGACGGTTCCGCTTCGACCCGATCTTCGGCCGCGTGAAGACGGAGTTGATCGGGGCCGACGAAGTCTCGGTGATTCGCGCGATGCACGCCGAAGCGATCCCCGGTATGTGGGTCGGCACGACGGAAGTGGAGCATTTCATTCCGCGCGAGCGGACGACCTTGCACCACTTCTGGGCTTACTTTCATGCGCTCGGTCGGACGCACGTGCGGCTCGAAGGACTGCCGGTTTGCCCGACGCTGTTCGGTCGGCCACGTTGGACGGTCTTGGAGTATGCGAAGGCGAGGTTGCGGGCGTGGGTCGGGCGAATGCGCGGGCGGCCCGATTGGCTCGACGATTACTTGATGGCCGCCAAGTACGCGGGGTTCTTGGCCGAGTGTGCCGCGAACCGCGAACCGGCCACCGCAGGCTACCTCGTCGCACCGCGCTGGCCGGCGACTGCCCCGGTTACGTAACCCTCTCACCACGGTTGACTGTCTTCCCCGATGCCGATGCTGACCATCGCCATTTGCACTTGGAACCGAGCCGCAATGCTCGACCGGGTACTCGCACACATGACGAGCCTCGTCGTGCCGCCGGGGATCGAACTGGAAATTCTCGTCGTCAACAACAACAGCACCGACGACACCGATGCCGTTGCCACCAAGCACGCCGCATACCTGCCGATCCGCATCGTTCTCGAATCGACGCCGGGCATCTCGCACGCCCGCAACCGCGGCATTCGGGAAGCCCGCGGCGACATCATCGCCTGGACCGACGACGATGCCTTTCCCGAACCCGATTGGATCGCGAAACTCCTTGCCGCATTCGAGAAACACGATGCCGACCTCGTGTTCGGCCGCGTGTTGCCGCTCTGGGAATCGGGTCAGCCGCCGAAGTGGTACGGGCCGAAATTCGCGGGCATGTTCGCACTCATCGACCTCGGCGGCGAGAGTCGAATCATCCGCGATCCGACCGTGATGGGCTTCAACGTCAATCTCGCGTTCCGACGCAACCTCGTCGAAAAAATCGGCCTCTACCGCCTCGACATCGGTACCGGGCGCATGGCGGGCGGCGAAGACACCGATCTCTTTCAACGCGCCTACGGCAACGGCGCGACGGTGGCCTACGAACCCGAAGCACTGGTGCGGCACTACATCCCCGCATCGCGATCGACGAAGCGCTTCTATCGCCGTTACACCTGGGGCGGCAGTCCGAACCACCTCAAGCTGTTGCAAGACGAAACCGCCGGCGTGCCGAAGTTCCTCGGCCTGCCTCGCTATTTCCTACGCAAACATTTGCAGTATCTCGTCGGGTATCTCTCCGGCCCGTTCACCGAGCAATCGAGCCAGACGTTTTATTGCGAACTGAAACTCATCCGCCTCGTCGGGCTGTACTGGTCGTTGCTCACGCACTCGACCCCCGAACACGTGAAACACCGCGCGGGAGAATAAACGATGCCCGCCACTTGGATCGTCCTCGTCGATTTCAACGGCCTCAGCGATACGCGAAAATGCCTGCAATCCCTTGCGGTTTCGACGATGCTCGCAAATGTCGTCGTCGTCGATAATGCCTCGAAGGTCGAAGTCGGCACCGCGTTGCCGGCGGAGTTTCCATCGGTGGCGTTCGTGCGTTCGCCGGTCAACGGCGGTTGGGCGGGCGGCAACAACATCGGTGTGACGTACGCGCTCGAACGAGGTGCCGACCTCATCATTCTGTTGAACAACGACACGACCGTGCCGCCAGAGTTCACCGCGAAAATGATCGCCGCTGCCGAGGCGCACCCGAACTACGGCGTGCTCGGGCCGATCATTCACTTCATGGATGAGCCGAGCAAAGTGCAAACCACCGGCGTCGTCTTCAACCGTCCCGACCGCGCCGGTTTCTTTCAGCCGATCGACGTCGCGACGACACCCGGTTCACCTGCCGTCGTCGATGTCGACATCGTCAACGGCTGCTGCCTGATGATCCGCCGTGCGACCGTCGAGAAGGTCGGCCTCATCGACGAACGCTACTTCCTCATCCACGAAGAATCCGACTGGTGCCTGCGCGTGCAAGAAGCAGGTGGCGCGTGCGGCGTGATCGCCGAGGGGTTGGTCTGGCACAAAGGTTCGAGTTCGTTTCAACGCGAAGGCAAAGCCCTGCAACGCTATTTCGACGCGCGAAACTTGCTCCGGTTACTGTTGCGTCACCGCCGACGCGCGACCGCCCGCAAGCCGATCCCCGCACTCGTTCACTATTTGAAATACATCTTCCACCGCTACGCGCACGAGAACGATGGCGGTTTCGACAAGTCCGCCCGTGCCGTACTCGAAGGTCTTTACGATGGCCTCCTCCGTCGCAGTGGCCCCTATCCCAAAGGTTGGCGACCCGGCTTATTCGCGCTCCGAGGAATGGCTTACCTCGCCTGGCGAGTGCGGTCGAGATGATCCCCGCTTCTGTTGCGCCATACCGAAGTGTCGAAGGATGCTGGGGAAACAGATAGAATCTCTCGATGAGCCACTCGATTGAAGAACTGACGGAGAAGTTTCTACAGAACTGCGGTGAAGCGGGCGAGAGTGAACGGCGCGTCTTGGAACGCCTCACGAAACGCCTGCACATTAGCCGGAACGCGAACCGAGATTACGAAGAGACGCTGACGGTCGGGCAACGCCTCGCCGACCGCATTGCCATCTTTGGCGGGTCGTGGACGTTCATACTCATTTTCTTGTTATTGTTGCTCACTTGGGTCGTGCTGAATACAGTCGTGCTAGCGTGGTTTAACGGTAGTTTCGATCCGTACCCATACATCTTTCTCAATCTGATATTATCCATGTTGGCCGCGCTGCAAGCCCCGGTCATCATGATGTCGCAGAACCGCCATTCGGCGAAAGACCGTGCCGCCGCCGAGCACGATTACGAAGTCAACTTGAAGGCCGAGTTGGAGATTCTGGCACTCCATCAGAAGATCGATACGCTACGCGAAAAACAATGGAGCGATTTGGTTGCCATGCAGCAGCATCAAATCGAATTGTTGAAAAAGTTAATGGGCGAACGCGAATAGCGTTCGATTACGCTCATTCTTTGCCGAAACCATCGACAGCCACAGGGTGACCGACATGTTCCCACTGACACGACGCGATGCGCTCACCCGTTGTGGGACGGGCCTCGGCATGATGGCCCTCGCTGGAGTGATGGCCGACGATGCGCGTGCGGCACCGGCGACCGATCCGCTCGCGCCGAAGCCCGGTCACTTTGCGGGGAAGGCGAAACACGTCGTTCACTTGTTCATGAACGGCGGGCCGTCGCAGGTCGATACGTTCGATCCAAAGCCCGCGCTCGACAAGTATCACGGCAAGCCGCTTCCGACCACGAACCTTCGCACGGAACGCAAGACCGGTGTGGCGATGCGATCGCCGTTCGCGTTCAAAAAGTATGGCAAATCGGGAATTGAAGTCAGCGATTTGTTCGCGAAGACTGCCGCGCACGTCGACGACATGTGCATCATCCGGTCGATGTATGCGGACGTGCCGAACCACGAGCCGTCGCTGATGCTCATGAACTGCGGCGATGGTCGCTTGCCGCGTCCGAGTTTCGGTTCGTGGGTGACTTACGGCCTCGGTAGCGAGAACCGCAATCTGCCGGGGTTCGTCGTCATGTGCCCCGGCGGCTACCCGATCGTCACCACTCAAAACTGGCGTTCCGGGTTCCTACCGGGCGTCTACCAAGGGACGTATCTCGACACGAAACATACCGAGGTCGATAAGCTCGTCGCGTTCATCCGCAACACCGACATGCCCCTGACACGGCAACGCGATCAACTCGACCTCGTGAAGGCGTTGAACGACGAACACTTGGCCGCACGGCAAGCGGACGCGCAATTGGAGGCGCGGATCCGTACGTTCGAACTCGCGTTCCGGATGCAGTCCGAGGCGACGGATGCGTTCGATTTGACCAAGGAAACGAAGGCCACCCGCGAACTCTATGGCGACACGACGCACGGTCGGCAACTGCTCTACACCCGCCGTCTGATCGAGCGCGGGGTGCGGTTCGTGCAAGTCTGGAGCGGGGCCGGGCAGCCGTGGGACAACCACGATGGCCTCGAAAAGCAGCACGCGAAACTCGCCGCCGACTGGGATAAACCGATCGCCGCGTTCCTGACCGACCTCAAGCGAGTCGGCTTATTCGGCAGCACGTTGGTGCAATGGGGCGGCGAGTTCGGCCGCACGCCCGTCGCCGAACTGCCCGCGTTAAATGGCCGCGATCACAACCATTACGGCTTCACCTGTTGGTTGGCCGGCGGCGGTGCGAAGGGTGGAACCGTCGTCGGTGCGACCGACGAATTCGGCTTCAAAGCCGAAGAGAACCGCGTCCACGTCCACGACCTGCACGCAACGATGTTGCACCTACTCGGCTTCGACCACGAAAAACTCACCTACCGATACGCGGGCCGCGACTTCCGCCTCACCGACGTCCACGGTCGGATCGTCAAGGATATCGTGGGATGAAAACAGGTCTTCGTAGCGGAAGTCGTGAGACTTCTGATAAAGAAAAAGCTAGAAGAACAAGGTAAACAGGTTCCCAAGCCGCCAGCGGGGGGAAGCCGATTCCGTTGCCCATGCCAAAAAAGTAAGATTCTTCCAAACTCCGTGGATACAGAAGTATGCCATCTCAGAGAATCCGGAAATTTAACTACGCAAGTGTCATCACAGCGTGTGGATCATATTCCCAGGCGGTATCATTGGATACCGCTTTCCGACACTGGTTCATACGGTATGCTCTGCTGTCAATACTAATCGGTCAATATGGCATACGAATCTGCGTCTTGAATGGCATGACATTAAGCGGTATTATTGGGCTAGTAATGGCGACTATGTCAACTCTTTTCGCGGTACATTCATTTCTTATAGCAAACAAGTGGAATCTGATTATTATTACATATGATAATTCGTTATTTTTCTCCATACAATATTGGCGTTTTGTCGCCTTCTTTCGTGTTATTCCTTTTGCTACTATCCGCGCTATTGGCGTTCACGCTACAATACCAGAAGACGAATTAATACTAATACTACACCTTGCAAATCAAGATCAGATTATCCTAGACACATCACTAGAGGCAACTCGTTTACACCAAATTCGACATGCTATTGCTTCCGGTGTTGGTTTGCCAGATTCGGATTGTTGCGAGCTTGCTGCACCATCGACAGCGTGACCGTCGGCACCAGGTGGAACAGTACGTCTACGATGCATGGAATCGCATCAAGATCGTAAAGGACTCGGGCGGCACAACGCTCAAGACGTACGGCTACGATGCGATGAGTCACCGAGTATCGTAAATCGTCGGCAGCAACGAACGAGTCAACGGCACCAGCAAATATCGCTACGTTTGGAGTCCCGTCTACGTCGATGCCATGATCTTGCGCGATCGCCTCGACGCTAGTGCCGGAACTCGCAATTAAAGCCCCACCTATTTCGCTTGTTTTCATGGGAATTCACGCAAATTCGGTGGCAGATCATTTGCGAGTTCTGGCACTAGTGAACGCATCTGGGTGCAACAAGACGCAAACTTCAACGTCACTGCCATCACCGACAACAGCGGCGTTGTGCTGGAGCGATATGCCTACGATTCGTATGGCAAAGTCACTGTGATGAACGCGAGTTGGTGCACAATCAGCGGCAGTGCGTTCGGCTAGGTGGATCTGCATCAAGGCGGACGACTAGATGCGGTAAGCGGGCTGTTCCATTTCCGTAACCGCGATTACTCACCAGCGCTCGGACGCTGGGTAACGATGGATCCGATAAAATATGATTCAGGTGAAAACAATCTTTACTTAGCCGCGAGGAATAATTGGATACTATACAGCGACGCAAATGGTTTACAGTGCGATTGTGGTGCTGATGTGACCGTGAAATTCAAAGCACTAATTGATAAATTCCGCAAGAATTTTATGGCATTGACTGCAGAGAAAAGAATCAATCTGGCTCTGGATTCCACTAGTCTTGCTGGCTGGGATGTCAAGCAATTTTACAATGTCAATAATGATGAAAGTAAGGGACATTCATCCAAACGACTTCTCACGGCCCGACGATCTTGTCGGTCGGGGTCGTCGGTTCGGAAGGCGTCCAGTTCGATAGGGCTTCGAGCAACTCGGGCACCGTGTCGCAGACGAGCAATCGCGTGCGGTGTTTAGGCTTCAGGAATCCGTCTGCGGTCATTTGATCGAGCCACGCCAGAAGTGGTGTGAAGAAGCCGTTCGCGTTCAACAATGCGATCGGTTTGTTGTGGATGCCGAGTTGCGCCCACGTGAGGATTTCGAAGAGTTCATCGCACGTACCATATCCGCCGGGTAGCGCCACGAAGCCATCGGAACGCTGCGCCATCAGTGCTTTTCGCGCGTGCATCGAATCGACGAGGATCAGTTCGGTGACCTCTTCGAAGGCGATTTCTTTCTGCGAAAGCAGATGCGGAATCACGCCGATGACTCGCCCGCCATCGGCAAGACACGCCATCGCAACTTGGCCCATCAGGCCGATCCGCCCACCACCGTAGACGAGCGAGATGTCGCGCTGTGCGAGTGCGCGGCCGAGTTCGCGGGCGGTGGCCGCGTAGACCGGATTCGTGCCCATCGCCGACCCGCAAAATACGCCGAGCGCTTTCATCTGTTCAGGAACCCCGATTGTTTGAGCGGTGCTTCGATCTCGGTGCCACGGGCGAAGATGCGAATGAGTGGCGTCGTCATCACGGTGGTAACGACGGCCATCAGCACCAGCATACAAAACAGGCTCTTGGGGATTGCGCCGATGTCGTAGCCGACGTTGATAACGATCAGTTCCATGAGGCCGCGCGTGTTCATCATAATGCCGACGAGCGACGATTCCTTTCGGCCAAAGCCGCTCATGCGGGCGGCGAGACCGCAGCCGAGGAGCTTGCCAACGGTCGCCGCGAGAATCACGGCCCCGCAAATTAGCCACATCGTCGAACCGTTCAGCGAACCGATTTCCGTACGCAACCCCGTGTAGGTGAAAAAGATCGGCAAGAAGAACGACGTCACGAAGTCGCGCATGCGGTTCGTGATCGCCTCGCGGAGGGCATCCTGGTCCGACAGCACCGCGCCGAGCAGGAACGCGCCGAAGATCGCGAAGATGCCGATGAGATTCGTCAGCGTCGCGCAGACGAACATCACGACGATGAGAAACGCGGTGGCGTTCAGTGTGAGCATGCCGCCC
>JAYVXI010000303.1:0-9493 GCA_043785305.1 Limnoglobus sp.
ATCCACCTGATGCTCAACCGACTCGAACCGAAAAACGAAACGGCCGAGTTTCAATACCGAACCGCGGCATAAACCTACATATGGGACAGTCACTAAGGCAAATTGACGGTACATGGCAGCCAGTTTATAGTATTGTCCTCGATTCCAAGTATTCACGTTATGTTACCGAAAAACACTGGATCCAAACGCAAAAGTACCTTGAGATTAGAAATACTCTGACGCAGCGCCAAGTGGTCAAACAATTGTGGCTGGTCGCTCCAACGATTATTGGCAGTACAGGCAGCATCCGAAGTGAAGACTCCGTGATCTCTTTCACTGATGACGGCCCTTCTTGCAGACCAGATGAAGCAGTGCGGTTTGTACTTACAGTATCGCCAGGATCAGAGAATGGTCACGATCCATTTATTGATTTTGCCAGAGGCACAATGGTGTATTTGAGAAACATCTCGCTCATCAGCACAAATAAATAGACTCGTTTTAATACTTCTCGTCACTATAAAAAACATCATGAAAATCGTTGTGCTCGGCGCGATGGGGCAACTCGGTCGCGATCTTTTGCCTCGCTTACCGGGAGAGGTGATCCCCGTTACGCGGGCCGTCGTGGATCTTTCCGCACCGGGTGCCATCGCGGCGTACATCGACCGCACCGTGCCGGACATCGTTATTAACTGTGCGGCTTACAACCTCGTCGATAAGGCCGAGGCGGACCCGACGGCGGCGTTTGCGGTCAATGCGTGGGCGGTGCGCGAACTCGCGGAGGCGTGCCGGAATGCGTACCTCGTTCACGTCAGCACGGACTACGTTTACGGCCTGGAAGGTAACCGCCAGATGCCGTACCGCGAAGACGATGCACCCGGACCGGTGAGCATTTACGGCCTGAGCAAATTGAACGGCGAATACCTCGTTCGCTCGATCGCACCGAAACACCTCGTCGTTCGCACGTGTGGCCTGTACGGCGTCTGGGGAACCGGCGGCAAAGGCGGGAACTTCGTCGAAACGATGCTGCGCGTGGCATCCCAAGGCAAGCCGATGCGCGTGGTCGACGATCAGCGTTGCACGCCGACGTCCACTCGCGATTTGGCAGAGATGATTACGGGGCTAATCGAACGGGATGCGACCGGACTGTATCACGCGGTGAACGCGGGCGATTGCACGTGGTTCGAGTTCGCGACCGAGATTTTCCGCCTCGCGAATGTGAGCGTCGATTTGACGCCGATACCGTCGTCGGGATACCCCACACCGGCGAAGCGACCGCCGTATAGCGTGCTAAATACCGACAAACTTTGCGCGCTCGGACTGCCTGCCCCACGCCACTGGAAAGACGCACTCGCGAACTATCTGAACGATCGCCAACAGAGAAATGCTTGACAGACGCCGTACCGTCGCTAATAATCAATGAGACGCAATCTCAATAAGACTTGCCGGGACGACGTATGCTCCTGCCTTTGGATCTATTGCGAGCGGGTGAGTGGGCCGACATCGCCGAGGTGTCGGGCGAACCGGGGTTCGTGAATCGGCTGGCCGAATTGGGCCTCCGTGAAGGCTCGCGGTTCTGCGTCGTGCAGCCCGGCGTGCCGTGTTTGCTGCTGCTGAACTCGTGTCGCCTCTGCCTTCGCGGCAGCGAAACGACGCAGATCCTCGTCCGCCCCGTCAAAGGGCCGGTTTCCTAATGTCGCTCACACTCGATCAGGTTTTGCCGGGGCAATTCGTCGAAATTATCACCATTACTGGGGAGCCGGGCCTCGTTCAGCGTCTGTACGAACTCGGCTTCTGCGAAGGCGAACGCATCGAGTTCTTGGGCCGTGCGCCACTCGGCGACCCGATCGAGATCCGTATCGCGAACAGCCGAATCAGCCTGCGAAAAGTCGAAGCCGCCGGTATCGCCGTATCCATTGTTTGACCTTCAGAAAAAAGAGTTTAACCGCGGAGAACGCAAAGAACGCGGAGAGAATACTCGAATCGATTTCTCTGCGATCTTTGCGCCCTCCGCGGTAAAAATTCGGTTTCTTGTTCGATTCGATTTCACGATCATCCTTCCTCAACCCGATCGTTCCATGCCTGTTTTGCCAATTGTTGTCGCCCTGGTCGGGAACCCCAACGCGGGGAAATCGACCTTATTTAATGCTCTTTCGGGGCTGCGGCAGCACGTCGGTAACTACCCTGGCGTGACGGTCGAGATGAAAAAAGGCGACTTCGTCGTCGATGGCCGGCGCGTCGAATTGATCGACTTGCCGGGCACCTATAGCCTTGCTGCGCGTAGCCCCGACGAGATGGTTGCGGTCGATCTGCTGCTCGGACGGCAGCCTTCGGAACCGAGACCCGATCTCATCGTCTCGGTCGTCGATGCCTCGAATCTCGAACGGCACCTGTACTTGACCACGCAACTCATGGAACTCGGCGTGCCGGTGATCGTCGCGCTGAACATGATCGACATGGCAAAGTCGCAGGGCATCACGATCGATGCGGAGCGTTTGGCGAAGTCGTTGCAAGTGACGGTCGTGCCGATTCAGGCGAACGCGGGCACGGGCCTCGATAGCCTGCGTGCGGAGATCGTACGTGCCGCCGATCATGGCGTGGCCCCGGCGGCGAACCTGTTACCCGAGCCAATCTTGCGCGAGAGCGAGGCACTTCACGGTTCGCTGAACGGCGAGATTCCGCAGTTCCTCGCACGCCGTTTGTTGCTCGATGTCGGCGGGTATACCGAACAGTGGCTGACCGCGAAACGGGGCCCCGAGTGGCATCAAACGCTGCTCGATGCGCGGCTGCGACTCACCAAAAGCGGTTGCCCCGTGCCCGCCGCCGAGGCCAAGGCACGCTACGCCTGGATCCGCGCCGCCACCGCGACGGCCATCACGAAACCGGCGATTCGCCCCGTATCGACGACGGATCGTCTCGATACGATCTTGACGCACAAATTCTGGGGCACGCTCGTCTTCTTGGCGCTGATGTTCGTCGTGTTCCAGGCGATCTTCGTCGGTGCCGAACCGCTGATGGCCGCAATCGACACTGTCACCAAGTGGCTCGCGTCGCTCGTCGAAGGCGTGCTTCCCGTTGGGCCGTTTCGCTCGCTCATCACCGATGGCGTCATTACTGGCGTCGGTGGCGTCATCAAATTCCTGCCGCAAATCTTGTTACTGTTCGCCTTCATCGCGTTCCTCGAAGACTGCGGTTACATGGCGCGGGCGGCATTCCTCATGGATAAAATCATGAGCCGCTGCGGCCTCAGCGGCAAGTCGTTCATCCCGATGTTGTCGTCGATTGCCTGCGCGATTCCCGGCGTGATGGCCGCGCGTGTGATCGAGAATCGACGCGACCGCATTGCCACGATCCTCGTCGCGCCGCTGATGAGTTGCTCGGCCCGCTTGCCGATCTACATGTTGATGATCGGTGCGTTCCTGACCGTGGGCCGGCCGTTCTGGTTAAAAGGTTTTACGCTGTTCATTATGTATATGATTGGGTTCCTCGTCGCGCCGGTCGTGGCACTCATCCTGAAGCGAACGCTGCTAAAGGGGGCGACGCCGATATTCGTGATGGAACTGCCGACGTACCGGCGTCCATCGCTGAAGGCGATCTTGCGGCGAATGTTCGATGCGGGTTGGGCGTTCGTTCGCCGTGCGGGCACGCTGATCTTGGCATCGATGGTCATCGTCTGGGCGCTGTTGTACTTCCCGAATACCGACGAAAACGGGCAGAAGTACGAAGACCGGATTGCGGCCATCACCGAGAAAGCCGAAGCCGCCGAGGGCGAAGAGGCGAAGGCCGAGGGCGAGAAGCAGGTCAATGCGTTACGCAGCGAATGGAAGCGAACGTCGCTGCTCGGGCGTGTGGGGCGTTCGATGGAGCCGGTGTTCGTGCCGCTCGGCTGGGACTGGAAAATCGGCGTGGCGGCACTCGCGAGTTTCCCGGCCCGCGAAGTGATCGTCGGCACGCTCGGCATCTTGTATCAGGAAGGCGAAATCGACTCCGAAGTGAAAAAGAATCAATTGCAAAACACGATCCGCGACCGCTGGAGCGAAGATCCGATTCGCGGGCCGTACGTGGTGCCGGTCGCGTTATCGGTGATGGTGTTTTTCGCGTTATGCTGTCAGTGTGCCTCGACGCTGGCTGTGATTCGCCGCGAAACCAAAAGCTGGGCGTGGCCCGCCTTCACGTTCGCGTACATGACGATCCTCGCCTACATCGGCGCATTCCTGACGTTCCAGATCGGGCGCTGGGTGGTCGATCATCTGTCGTGACCGCATTCACGAAAGTCTGTCATGGATCATCAACTCATCGCCGTTATCGCCACGATCGCCGCCGCCGGTGCGTACCTCGCGTACAGCAGTTGGCGAACGTGGTTCGGCAAGAAGTCACCCGGTTGCGGTTCCGGTTGCGGCAATTGCGCGAAACCGACCGCAACACCCGAAGTGAACGCACACCGCATCGCGCTCCCCGTGATTGCGGCCCAGTAACCGTTCACGGTGTTTTCCGTTTTGCTGGTTTTGTAGGTCGGGCCGGAGGCTTTGGGAGGCCCGACAGTGCTATCGCGCGGGACATTAAAACCGATGAGGGTGTTGCCGTTCTGTCGGGCCTCATCGCAAAGCCACTTCGGCCACGACCTACGGTGCCTGGAACGTTGAAAATGCAATCGGGCCCAAGCCGATGCGACGCGATAGGGCAACGATACGAGCCACCGGCCTTGTATGAGGCCCTATTCGGGCAACGGCTTGTCTTTGGTTTCTGGCAGGAATGGCAGTGCCAGCAACCCGAGCAGGAACACGCTGCACATCGAAACCCCGGCATACCGGAACGCATCGCGACCGTAGCCGTCGAACACCGAACTCGTGAGTTGCGCGAGCGTGAACGGCCCCGTTGCGGCCAGTAATCGGCCGGCGTTGTAGCAAAAGCTGGTGCCCGTGCTGCGGTAGCGCGTCGGGAAGAGTTCGGGCAGGTAGATCGCGTAGCCGCCGAAGAGCGCGAGTTGGCAGAAACCCATCAGCGGGATCATCCAGAAAATATCGTTGCGGGTTCTGAGGAACCCAAACGTGTACGCGGTCATCGCCGCCGCCAAAACGAAGAAGATCGCGAATGCCGGGCGTCGCCCCAACATTCCCGTCACCCAACTGAAGGCGAAGATGCCGAGGAACGCGCCGAGATTTTGCACCAACGAGGTGATGCCACGCCACCAGCCGAGTTCGCCTTTCAATGCATCGCCGACAAACCCTTCGGCCTCCAGTGTCGATTGGAGCGCGAGGCCGGTCAAGTCGGTGGCGAAGAAGCCGATACCCCAAAGACCGATCACGCCGGCCCCCGTCAGGAGCAAGCCGAAGATCGCCCGCTTGCTCCACGGTGGCGTGCTTAGCATCGCGGTGAGCGTGCCGAAGAATGCCGACCACGGCGCGGGTTTCAGCCCCTTCTCTTCGGCGGCACGCATCGCGATCCATTTATCCGGTTCGCGCAACGTAAACTGCACGATGACGAGCAAGATCCCCGGTAAGATGCCGATGAGGAACATCACGCGCCACGGTTTCAGCCAACCGTCTTGCGGGAACACACCGTCCTTTTGCAGCGAGCCGAGGTACATCGAAATGAGCGCGGCACTGCAATTCCCGATCACACTTGAGGCTTGAAACATCCCGAGAATGTAAGGTCGCGAATTATCCGGCACCGTCTCCGCCAGTAGCACGACCGCCGCCGCGAACGCGCCGCCGACCCCCAAGCCCGTGAGCAAGCGGTAGGCCATGAAGTCCCATTCGTTCGTCGAAAATGCGCTGAGACCTGTGAAAAGTGCGTACAGCCCGATGGTGATGGTAAGTGTTTTGACGCGGCCGAGTCGGTCACCGAGGATGCCGAAGAAGATGCCGCCGATCGCCCAGCCGATCATGAACACGGCCGTCGCGTAGCCGCCGAGTTCGACGATTTTTGGGCTATTCGCAGGCTCGCCGACGAGTGTGCTGAGTGCCGGTGTGCGTGCGAGCACGAATAGCTGTTGGTCGAGGCAATCGAGATCCCACGCCATGCAGCAAACGACGAACACGAACCATTGGTAGCGGTTGAGATCTTTGAGGCTCGCCCAGCCAGTGCGGGGTACGGTTGGCTCGGACATGCAGCATCTCGTCGAAGGCGGGGGTTGCGGAAGGTAATGCAAGGTATACCCGTTCGCCGCGCGAGATGCCAGAGTTTATGCTTCCTCGCGGTAATTACTAAGATGTCGTTTTCGATTGCCGACCACTGAGGTACGCCAAATGTCGATGGAACCGCCCGCGCCGATCCGGATTGGCTTTCTCGGTGCGGGGCAGATGGCGACGGCGCTTGCGAAAGGCTGGGCAACGGCAGGGTTGCTCGATTTGACGCATAGCCTCGCGAGTGACCCATACCAGGCGGCGCGCGAGAAATTTCAGGCGACGACGGGGATTCGGGCGACGAACTCGAACGCCGAGGTGATTGCAGCGGCCGATGTACTCGTGCTGGCGGTTAAGCCGCAGATGATGAACGCGGTGCTGCCCGAAGCGGCGGCCACGATCTCGGCGAAACATCTCGTGGTGTCGATTGCGGCAGGCATTACACTAAAACAACTGGCCGAATGGATCGGCACCGACACGCGGTTGGTTCGCGTGATGCCGAACACGCCGTGCCTCGTCGGTGCGAGCGCGACGGGCTATAGCGTTGGCCCGAAAGCAACGGCGGCCGATGGCGAACTCGTCGGCAAGCTGTTTCGCTCGGTGGGCAATGCCTTCGCGGTTCCGGAGAATTTGCTCGATGCCGTCACGGGCCTCAGCGGGAGCGGACCGGCGTACGTTTACGTGATGATCGAAGCGCTCGCCGACGGTGGCGTGCGCGTCGGGTTGCCGCGTGACATCGCATTGTCACTCGCCGCGCAAACGGTGTTCGGTGCCGCGAAGATGGTGATCGAAACGGGCAGCCACCCCGCCGCGCTGAAGGACGCCGTCGCCAGCCCCGGCGGCACGACGATTGCCGCGCTACACGCGCTCGAACGCGCTGGTTTCCGCGCGGCATTGATGGACGCCGTCGAAGCCGCCGCGAAGCGAGCCACGGAGTTGGGGCAGAAAACGGGATGATGGGTACAACTCCCTCCCCGGTTGCGGGGAGGGTGGGGTGAATCAGACAACCCCCCTTAATCCCCCCGCAAACGGGGGGAAACCGGAAATGACTTGAGATCCGCCACATGCAAAACGAACTCGTTCTGATCTTCGACTTCGGCTCGCAATTCGGGCAACTGATCGCGCGGCGCGTGCGGGAGTTGAACGTCTTTTGCCAAGTCGTACGGCACGATATTACCGCCGAGCGCGTGAAGGAACTGAACCCGAAAGGGATCATTTTCTCCGGTGGACCCGCAAGTGTTTACGAACCGAACGCGCCGAAGTGCGACCCGAAGATCTTCGACCTGAACATCCCCGTGCTCGGCATTTGCTACGGGATGCAACTCGCGTGCCACACGCTCGGCGGGCATGTGGCACCGGCTGCGGCGCGCGAGTTTGGCCGCGCGATGTTGACCGTGAACGACGACTCCGACATCTTTCGCGGCTACCCCGCCGAATCGACCGTCTGGATGAGCCACGGCGATCAGGTTCACACGATGACGGGCGATTTCGTGCCATTGGCCTTCACGGACACTTGCCCCGTGGCCGCCGTGAAGCACGTAACGCGGCCGGTGTACGGTTTGCAGTTTCACCCGGAAGTGAGCCACACGCCGCATGGCGGGCAGATTCTGGCGAACTTCCTGCGCGATGTCTGCGGCTGCCAGGGCCTGTGGAAAATGACGACGTTCATCGATCGTACGGTGTCGGAGATTCGCGAACGGGTCGGGAACAAACGGGTCATCTGCGGGCTGTCGGGCGGGGTCGATTCCGCCGTGTGTGCGGCAATTTTAGTGAAGGCGATCGGCAAGCAACTCGCGTGCATTTACGTCGATAACGGCCTGATGCGCGAAGGCGAAACCGAGATGGTTCGCCACACGTTCCGCGACTGGTTCAAGGCCGATCTGCACGTCGTCGATGCGGGCGAGGAATTCCTCGGTGCGCTCAAGGGCGTGACCGATCCGCAGGAGAAACGCAAGATTATTGGCCGCGTGTTTATCGACGTGTTCAAACGCGAAGCACTGGCGATTCCCGACGCGCACTTCCTCGCGCAAGGCACACTCTACCCCGATGTGATCGAGAGCGGCGGCTCGGTCGATGGCCCTGCGGCCACGATCAAACTGCACCATAATGTCGGCGGATTGCCTAAGGAACTCGGCTTCGAGTTGGTCGAACCACTCCGCGATTTGTTCAAGGACGAAGTGCGGCGAATGGGCCTCGAACTCGGCTTGCCCGAAGACCTCGTCTGGCGTCACCCGTTCCCCGGTCCGGGCCTTGCGGTGCGCTGCCTCGGCGAGATTACCCCGGAGAAACTGACCGCGATTCGGCTCGCCGACACGATCTTCCTCGAAGAGCTTTACAAGAGCGGCTGGTACCGCAAAACGTCGCAAGCGTTCGCAGTGTTGCTGCCGGTGCAGTCGGTCGGCGTGATGGGCGACGGGCGAACCTACGAGAACACGATCGCGCTGCGTTGCGTGCAAACCGACGACTTCATGACGGCGGATTGGTCGCACCTGCCGCACGAACTACTGGCCCGCGTTTCGACGGCGATCATCAACCGCGTCAAGGGTATCAACCGCGTCGTTTACGACATCAGCAGCAAACCGCCCGCGACGATCGAATGGGAATGACGCGCATCGATATCTGTTCCTCGATGGACGAGGAAACCATCGCGCGATTGCAAACCGCGTTGGGCGAACTCGGCTTCGTCGCCGACGACAACTGGCACGATTCGCCGATCGGCATCGGCCTCAGCCGCTATCGCTGCGATGTGGACGAGGTGTCGGTGTTCATCGATGCGTGGTCGGTCGATCTCGCCGGCCCAGAACTGGTCGTGCAACGCATCGTCTCGCTATTATCAAACTGAAACCACCCACAACGGAGCAACATCATGGCTTGGCCAACGAAGATCATCGGCGCGTTACTCATCGCGATCGGCCTGTACGCCTACATGAATTCGACGCCGAACGAGAACGGCAAAATCCCGATGACATCGCTGATACCGGCGTTCTTCGGCATGATCCTGCTCATTTGTGGCGTTCTATCGGACAACGATAAACTCCGCAAACACGTCATGCACGTCGCCGCGATGGTCGGCGTGCTGGGTGCCATCGGCGGGTTCATGCCACTGATCCGCCAAGCGAGCAAAGGCCTCGAACTCGACCCGACGAAACTAGCCGCCGCGTCCGGCTTACTGATGAGCGCCCTGTGCGCGCTGTTCGTGTTCCTGTGCGTGCGCTCGTTCATCGCCGCGAAGAAAGCGCGACTGGCTGCAATCCCGTCGTAGCCTCGATGAGCGTCGAGTACAATACGCTCATCACCTTTGGGAGCAAACATGGCCTCGGCAACATTCGACACGCTGAAATTCGCGAATGCTCTGAAAGCAGTCGGCGTGCCCGACAAGCAAGCCGAGGCCG
>JAYVXI010000304.1:0-26875 GCA_043785305.1 Limnoglobus sp.
CACTCCCAATCGACCGCAACCGCTCAAAATAACAAATTCCGCCGTCGCAGCGAGGAAATGCCCCGCCCGAAACCGCAGATGAAATATCCGGGCTAACAAGACTGACCCCGCTACGCGGATGTCGAAACGAGACTAATTTCCATTTGCGAATCGCTTGCTCGACTCGCGGGAATCTGGTAATCTGCTGGTCTGCCGGTTTTCCCGTCCGAGACTTTCGAGCATCGTCAATGCAACCAATCTGCCGTGGCCCGAGTCGCCGTGAAATTCTCCGTGCGGGCAGTCTCGCTCCGTTGGGGCTGGGATTGTCTTCGCTGTTGGCGTCGGCTGCGTCCCCTTCGGCGAAGGGGGCGAAAGCCAAATCGGTGATTCTCCTGTATATGTGGGGCGGGCCGAGCCACATCGATACCTGGGATCCCAAACCCAACGCCCCACTGGAAGTGCGCGGTTCGTTCCGGCCGATCGCGACGACGGTTCCGGGCTTGCAGATCGGCGAGCATTTCCCCGAACTGGCCAAAAGAGCGAAGCACTACACCGTCGTGCGGTCGATGACGCACACCGACCCCGCACACCTGTCGCCGACGCACCATCTCATGACGGGCCGTAAAGCCGCCAAGGTGAATTCGGACGATGACGGCCCGAGTCGTTCCGATGCCCCGTGCCTCGGTGCCGTGGTGCAGAAGCACTTTCCCCAAGGGGCGTTGCCGAACGCGGTGACGCTACCGTGGGCGGTATCGCACCCGGCCGCACCGGGCGGGCAGGCACCGGGCCAGAACGGCGGCTGGCTCGGCGCGGGCTACGATCCGTTCCTGATTACCGGGAACCCGAACCTGCCGAACTTCGCCGTTTCCGGCCTGACTCCCGTTGCGGACGTGCCCGCAGAGCGACTGCAATCGCGCGCCGAACTTTGCCGAATGCTCGATCGCAGCGGCGGGCCGAGCGACGTCAATTCCAGCTTGCGGAAGAAGGCGTTCGATCTGCTCATGGCTCCGACGGTGGCGAAGGCGTTCGACCTGAACGCAGAGACACCCAAGTCGCGCGACGCCTATGGCCGCCACACGCACGGACAGAGTTGTTTGCTGGCACGGCGACTGATCGAAGCGGGGACGAAGTTCGTCACGGTGAATTGGCCCGACGATGGCCAAACGTTTTGGGACACGCACGGCAACAACTTCCCGGCGCTAAAGGATCGACTCATGCCGCCCGCAGATCGAGCGTTCTCGGCGCTACTCGACGATTTATCGACTCGCGGTTTGCTGTCCGAAACGCTCGTCGTCTGGGTGGGGGAATTCGGTCGCACGCCACGCATCGGTAACGGCGGACGGCAACATTGGCCGAAGTGCTATTCCGCCGTGCTGGCCGGTGGGGGCATCCGAGGTGGAAGTATCTACGGTGCCAGCGACAAGATTGCGTCCGAGCCAGCCGAGAACCCCGTCTCGCCCGCCGACCTGACTGCGACGATGTACCACGCATTGGGGATCGACCCGCAGCAATTGGTAACGGATCGCCTCGGCCGCGAAATCGCCCTGACCGAAGGCACGCCGGTGAGGGCGCTATTCGGATGACACTCTCACTCGTGGCGATCTTTGATTCGCCACGGGTCGTTGGTTTTCGCACGCCATTCGGTTAGCTTCTTCATCAACTCATCGCGAACCTCCTTCATTCCCGGTTCGTCGGCACGGTTCTTCAACTCGTTCGCGTCGGCGACGACGTCGTAGAGTTCTACCTTGGGGCGGTGCAGGTAATCCTTCGTCGGGCGTTGGCCCATCATCGCGTCGTTTCGCTTCAGCACGCCTTGCCACGTCGGCGATTCCCACAAGTCCGACGCCGACGGATATTCGAGTTCGTACGCGAGATTGAGAATCAACTTGTGCGTGCGCGTCCGCACGGCCCGCATCGGGTAGTACATCGTGATTTCGTGAAACTGATGCGAGGCATATACTTCGTCCCAGCCGCTCGTCGTGGGTTGTTCGAGGAGCGGCAACAGCGACCGTCCGGGTAGCACCGCCGGTTTCGCGATGCCCACCCAATCGAGAACCGTCGGTACGAGGTCGGTGAAGCTTACCATCGCGTCGGATACCACACCCGCTTTCTGGCCGGGCTTTTTGACGATTAACGGCAGGTGAATGCCCGCATCGTAGAGCGTCGTTTTCGCACCGGGAAACGGGATGCCGTTGTCGCTCAGAAACACGATCAGCGTGTCGTCGAGCGTCTTCGTTTCTTCGAGCACTTTCATCATCAACCCGATGCCGTGGTCCATTCGTGCGACCGATTGATAGTATTCGGCCAAGTCTTGACGCACTTCCGGCATGTCGGGCAAGTGGTACGGTACGGGTAGTTTTGCCGGGTCGAACTTCGCGTTCGGCACGGTCGCGGGATACTTGTTGTCGTTGCCGAAACCTTTGGCGGTGCGGTGCGGATCGGTGTAACCGACGTGCAAAAAGAACGGCTTGCCTGCGGCATCCTGAATGAACTTCCGCGCCTTCTCCGCCACACTGACGGGGTTCCTCCCCGCGTCGGCGATCTCGGCATCGAACGGGTACACCTCCTTCGGTTGCACGTGTAACTTGGCCACCACGCCGGAACGATACCCCGCCGGTGCGAGTAGTGCGGGCAGCCCCTTTACGTTCCGGAAACTGTGCGCGTTGTGCGTGGCATGTGCGAGGCCGTACTGTCCGTTCATGTGCGTCGGCATACCCGTCAACATCGTCGCGCGGCTCGGGCTGCACGAAGACACACTCGCAAACGCATTGACGAATCGCGTGCCACTGGCCGCCAGCGCATCGATGTTCGGCGTCTTCGCCACGGCATCGCCATAACAACCGACTTGCCGACCGAGGTCGTCCGCCACGAGGAACACAATGTTCTTCGGTGCCGCCCCCGCGACGGTCGCCATCAGCGATAGCATCGCGCCAGCAAAGAGAAAACGAAACATCGAAGGGATCCTCGCAAAAGGGAGAGCGTTCGCGCTCAGTATACGTTTCGAGGCACTCGCCAAGAATTGGTGCAGCTTTGCGAGTGACGAGACCGCAATGGTGATTCGGAAAGTGATGCGGCTTTGAAAAATTCAAGGACTGTCGATGCAACCGGCCACAACGGCGAGTTACCGCTCACCGCCCGGTGCAGCGCCTTCTTAGGCCTGACCACCTATCATCTCGGCAGCCCGAAGTACCCGTGATCGCTGCGCCTCGTACTCGGCAAGCAGCCCGTCCGGGTTGACTACGTTTAGCCCGTTCGACGCCAATACCGCCAGCAACGGCCCGACCGCCGCCAACGCCGCCTCGCAACCGCCGACCGGGTTGGACGCCAGCACGACTGTGCCAGACATACCCCACAACTCGACGCGCGCGCCAGAAATCGCTTCGGGGGCGTGCAACTCGACGTGGCTCCAACGATCCCAGATTTCCGCGACAGGGACTTTCAAGACTTCGGCGATCTGTTCGGGGTCGAGCGGAAACTCGGTCAGACCGGGTACGCAACGGAGCAGAGCATCGGCCACACGCCGACTCCGCCCGACGGGGTCGGGATCAGGCGCATCCCATTCGAGGTCGATGTCGAATCCCACCAGTGCGCCCTCCTCTTCGCCGAACAAGTGTTGATCTCACGCTTCGCGCGAGATCAACATGTCTCTTTGCTTCGCTGGGAACGTCCCGGCGATTTTCGCGAATCGGCCCTACCGCCTCGCCGGCACGGGCGTGACGTTTTGCCAAATCGTGATCGCGTCCGCTTTCGGCGGAGGATGATTGAAGTAGGTATTGCCCGTAACCAGATGCAGTCGGCCGTCGCCCATCAGGTCGCCGACGG
Organism: Limnoglobus sp.; assembly: GCA_043785305.1. Taxonomy (GTDB): domain Bacteria; phylum Planctomycetota; class Planctomycetia; order Gemmatales; family Gemmataceae; genus Limnoglobus. The sequence goes on from JAYVXI010000304.1 coordinate 3,802, forward strand.
CGCAAGTGACGTGGTCGTACGAACCCTTTTCCAACGAGTGGCGGGTGAATTGACCCGGTGCGATCTGGCGCAAGACAATGACCGAATCCAGCCCGAACTTGTCGCGTTCCGGATGGTCACTCCGCGGCAGAAAACTGACTGCCACCACGTCCAGTCGGCCATCGCCGTCGAGGTCCGCGGCCACCGCACGCATCGCCCCGGGCATCACCGTCAACGGGTGATGGACGAACGGAAACGTGCCGCGATTCTCGAGCCATTGGACTCCGTGATCTGGGTGAAGAAAGTGACTATCCAATGAATCGCCGTTGGTGTAGAGAACGTCCAGTTTGCCGTCGCCGTTCATGTCCACCAGTTGGATGCCGCTGGAGCCGTAAGCGGGGTGTGGGGCGGTGTAGATCGTCTCCTTGCGGAAGTGGCCGTCGCCCTCGTTGATGAAGGCCACGATCGTTTCGTGCTCCTGGCTGATGAGGGCGATGAAGTCGGGCTTGCCGTCGCCGTTCAGGTCGCAGACTGGCACGTGAATCGCCCCGTGCCGCGCGTCCACAGTGTGCGGCACGAACAGCGGTTTCGACCAGTCCTGCGTCCGGTTCTCCAGGTGGACGATCTCCCCGGCCTCGCGCCAGCCGAAGACGGCGACTATCAGATCGAGCTTGCCGTCCCCGTTGAAGTCGGCCACCTGCACGTCGGCAACACGCCCCACGTTTCGGAGGAGCGGGATGGCCGTGAACGTACCGTCGGCCGAGCCACGCAACCAAACGACCTCTCCCTTACGCTCATCGGACGGGAGGAAGCTCCCGAGACAGGCCACGATCAGGTCCAGGTTGCCGTCGCCATCGAGGTCCACCACTTCGGCGTGTGCCGGGTATGCCAGCGTGGCCAACACGCGCCAGGTCGGATGGGCCTCGTAAGGTCGCAACACGCTGACTTGGTTCGAGCGCGTGTCGCAACAGAGTACGTCCAGCCGCTTCGGGTCGAACAGGTGAACGAGGTTCACGTTGGACACCCAGGGGACGATGCCCACGTCGGCAGGCCGGAAGCCCTGGCGGTCGAACCGAAAAGGCACCTCGCCGGGGGCATTTTCGGGGGGCGGCAGGGGCAGTTCCAGCGGCGCGCGAGCCTCGTAGTAGCGGACGATGCTATCTCGGGAGGGATACGGGCGGGGCAAAGCCAGCGTCGCATTGTTCAGGAATTCGTAGCCCTGATAGACTTCCTTGCGCCAGTCCGAGCGGGGAAAGGTCTCGGGCGACGGATAGGCATGACAAGCACTACAGAGCGAAAGCACCTGCTCGTGCGTCGCTTCCTCGACGGCAGGAGTACCGCGAGGGGATTGGATCGCGAACCAACCGCACAGTCCAATGGCCGCAGCCAGACCGAGGAACCCCAGGAGCCGAATCATGGACTACCTCCTTCTCCAAAGCGGTGGCTCTGCATGGAATCCCCGCTCACGAGCGCCGTGGCATGACTAAGAACTCCCACACCATGGCAAACATAAGTGTCACAACTCCGCCCACCATGACCATGATACTCGCGGCCGCGATTCCCGCTATGACGACCGCGATCTGAGGGATCTCGTTCGGTCGTCTGGCTCTCTCTCGGCGCGTCGCGATCACCAACTACACGGTTCCGGCGACCCATACCACGACCCCGAAGCAAACGGGCATGAGAAGTCCCCTTGAAGCCCCGGCCGCCGAAATTGGTAGATAGAGTGCACTGGTCATAAGGGCGGGTTATCGCTCACCGCCCGAAGAAGTTGCTGGGGCGGCGTCTTCCCCCGGCAGGCCGCCACGGTTCGGGGGCCGGGCTGAATCGCCGGTGGCCCCGGCACGATCTCGAGCTACCTGGATCTGCTCCGCCAACAGCGCGACGAACTGGTCGAACCCGCCGCCACCCCTGCCCGTCCTAGCGATGCCCAGGAGCGGCACCCCAGCGTCCGACAGGAACTGGGTGTACTCGATCTTGCGCCGGTTCCACACGGCCACGACCAACCCGGCCGACACGATCACGCCCGCCAGACCCATCATCTTGACAGGAACGTCCGGGGAGCGCTGGACCTCGACGACGGTGACGACCACCATGAGGAGGCTGATGCCGGCCAGGACGACCCAGAACCCGATGTAGAACCAAAGCGAGTAAACCCAGACGCGCATGACCGACGGGCGAAGTTGGGCGAGATCAATCGTGGCATCTATTTTCGTATGTAGCGTCGATCCGCTGACATGAATCGTATCGGGGAACAGTTCAAACCGATGCCGCCGCTCGGAAAGTCGCTCCTCGTAGACAGCAATCGGTTGCATGTCGCTCTCGCCCTCTTGCCGCCGAACAGGTGTTGATCTTCCGCTTCGCGCGCGAGATAAACACGTCTCTTGGCTTCGCTGGGAACGTCCCTGCGATTTTCGCGAATCGACTATCTCGTCACGTGGCACAACAATTCCTGCACGGTACGCATATCCTATCCGACTTGCAACAAATGCGTTGCAAAACTGTGGCGTAGATATGACACGGACGATTTTAGACCACTTTCCTCGAAACCGTTTGCGTTGTTGTCGCGACAACTGCAAGGTGTTACTCTACGTGGATTGTTACTCCTTCCCCGTAGGTTTTCATGCCGCTACTTGCCCTGACGATTTACCACACCGATGCGAGCGGGCGTTTCGTGTTGCACGCGATGCCGGTGATGGTCTGCGTGCTGCTCGTTCTTGCGATTGCGTATCGGTACTACTCGGCATTTTTAGCGGCAAAGGTGGCGGTGCTCGACGATACTCGCATCACGCCCGCGATTCGCCTGAACGACGGCCAGAACTACTACCCGACGAACAAGTGGGTCGCGTTCGGCCACCACTTTGCGGCGATCAGCGGGGCAGGGCCGCTCATCGGGCCGGTGCTGGCGATCCAGTACGGTTACATGCCGGGTTTGCTCTGGCTCATCATCGGCGTCTGTCTCGCGGGGGCCGTCCAGGACATGCTCGTATTGGCGGCGAGTGTGCGGCGCGATGGCAAATCGCTCGCCGAAATCGCCCGCCACGAACTCGGCAAACCGGCCGCAATCATCGCCTCGGCGGCGATTCTGTTCATCGTGATTATCGCACTCGCGGGCCTCGGTTTCGTCGTCGTGAAAGCCCTCGGTGGCGAAGAAGCAAAGTTACCCGCCGGGATGCAACTTCAGCTTCCCGAAGCGCAAACGGGCAAATTCATCGGCAACGTCTGGCAGCTGCCCGCCGGTTGCAACGTCCGCTACGTGCCCGATCAACCGTGGTCGCTCCGCACCGAAGCGATCCAGATTCGCGTGCCGGTCGCCGCCGCGAACGAGAGTATCTGGAAGCCGGCGGTCGTCTCGCTGCCGCCCGGTTGTAGCCAGGTCATTCCCGGTTCGTCGTGGGGCACGTTCACGATTGCGTGTACGATTCCGATCGCGCTGTTCGTCGGGTTGTGGATGCACAAGTTGCGGAAGGGCCGCGTCATCGAGGCATCGCTAATCGGCGGCGCGATGACGCTCGCTGCGGTCGTCGTCGGTGGGTCGATCCCCGGCTCCGCACTCGAACCGTATTTCTCGTTGACTCGCGAACAGACGATCATCTCGCTCGTGATTTACGGCTTCGTGGCCGCGGTGCTTCCAGTCTGGCTGTTGCTCGGGCCACGCGACTACCTGAGTAGTTTCCTCAAAATTGGCACCGTCATTTTGCTCGTGGGTAGCGTCATCGTCGGCAACCCGCCACTCAACGCGCCGATGTTGAACGAAACCTTCCTCAACGGCGGCCCGACCTTTGAAGGAAGCATTTTCCCGTTCGTGTTCATCTGCGTGATGTGCGGTGCGGTAAGCGGGTTTCACTCGCTGGTGGCGTCGGGAACGACGCCGAAGATGATCGAAAAGGAATCGCACATTCGCACGATCGGCTACGGGGCGATGCTCATCGAAGGCCTCGTCGGCGTGACGGCGCTCATCGCGGCGGCGGCGCTCCCCACCGATCTCTATTACGACATTAATATTGCCATCGACGACATGCCGAAATGGGCCGAGCAAGTGCGCGAAGTGAACGCGAAGTATCGCACCGAGCCGATGCACCAACTCGGCGGTGGCGTGTCGCACATGGATCTCGGCCAAATGGAAGAGAAAGTCGGCGGCGAATCGCTACGCGGTCGCACGGGGGGTGCCGTCACGCTCGCGGTCGGCATGTCGGTAGTATTCACCGATGCGTTTCAGTGGCTCGGCATCGCGGGCGATTCGGTGCTGAAGTACTGGTACCACTTCGCGATCATGTTCGAGGCGCTGTTCATTTTGACGACGATCGACGCCGGTACGCGGATCGGGCGGTTCCTCGTTCAGGAAACCGTGGGCCGGGTGTACGCGCCATTCGCGCGACCCGATTGGCTGCCGGGCGCGATCCTCGCGAGCGCCATCGTCACCGGCAGTTGGGGCTGGCTGATTTACACGGGGAATATCCGCACGATCTGGCCGATGTTCGGCGTCGCGAATCAATTGCTTGCGGTGCTGGCGTTGACGCTCGTGACGACGTGGCTCGTCAACAATGGCCGCGGCCGATATGCGTACGTGACACTCCCGCCGATGCTCTGGGTCTGTTCGACCACGCTCACCGCCGGTACGAACCTGATCACCGTGCAGTTCCCGAACATGATCCTCAAGGGGCAAAACCTCCGCGATACTGGCGACCCCGCCGGCGTGCGATTGATCACCACCGGCTACCTCAGCATCGGCCTCACGCTGTTCGTGATTACCGCCGTCGGCACGCTCGTCATCTGGGCCATCGCCCGCTGGACCAGCGTGCTCCTCGGACGCGCGAAGAAATCACCATTGTAGGCGAGCGGTGGGTGTTCTTCATTCTTCGGTAGCCGCAGGTCTTTAGCCTGCGCGGGGGCAAATACCCTCGAAAACCAGTCGTGGCGAGTCTTCGAGACGCGACGCGATCGGCACAATTCGTTCATTCCGGGCGCAGGAAACGTCGTGTTTCGATGACTCACCACGACACTCAATCGTTGCCGGTGGAAGTCACGCAGGCTAAAGACCTGCGGCTACCAGAATAGGAAAGATAGGAAAGAAACGAAAACGTTACCCAGGTTTGAACCATCCCGAAGTTTCGCTACTTCACGATGGAAATCTCGGCGTAACGCGGCATCGCTTCGGTGCTGCGACGATCCGTTTCCAATTCTTGTTGCAGCCGCTTCATCGCTTCGTCGGCGTTCGTGGCCGTGATCTCACCGGGTGTCACGTACATCGCGGGTGGCGTCGGCTTCGGCGCTTCGCGGAGGATCGGTTCGAGCCGCGTCGCTTCCGCAGCCGCTTTCGAGCCGATCGGCGGTGGGTTCGACGGCAAACCTTGGGCGTGTGCGAGCGGGCCGATCGGTTGAATGTGCAGGCAACCGGTACTGATCAGCATCCCGACCGCACCGATGGAGCCGACGATTCGCGATAGATTCTTCATGGCTCACTTCCCCCCGATGTTTGCGGGCGTGGGTGCGGAGATGATCGGCAACTCCACGCGGCTCGCGCCGATTTCGCGATCCATCACGATCGATGGCCGGGTTTTCATCCCCACCTTCACGCCCATCCGGGCGACGCGCTGTTGGCACATCTCGATCGCCTGGCGTTCGATTTCGTCGATCTGCGATAACAGTTTGTCGTCGTTTTTATCGATCGCGAATTGACGGAGTTTCGTGCAGGCATCGAGTCGCCGCGTGCAAGCGGTTTCCTCGGCCTTGACCGCTTCCGAAATCACTTCGGGTGTCAGTGGCGCGATGATGATCGACGGCCGCGCCGCCGCTTTGCCGGTCGGCTCGTCCTTTTTCGCGTCGGCACCGCCGCCCGTAAGGCGCTGGTACCACGGCTTCGCGTCTGCCACTTTCGGCCCCGTTGTCGGTTCGGCCGCAGACAGCGCCCCCGCGCCCGCAATGCCGACCGCAACCGCTAGGCCCCAAGCCCCAATTCGGTTCATGGAATCCGCCCCCTTACGAATTCCTCTCAGAGATGCCCGCACTTCCCCAAGTGCGTAACAGTCCCGCTAGTAAGCATTCAGCGGGTGGTTCTTCGAGGAACGAGAGGCATATGCCGAAGGAATCGCGTCTTGTAAACCCCGAGTTGTCAGTCGTTACTTCCGCGGTTAGCCGTACAGTTCAGTCAATCAGTGAAACCGAGGATTATCACTGATCGGTGATTCATCAGATCTGAGGGCAAGATAATGAACGCACGATACTTGGTTGCTCTCGTTGCAATCGCTGCGAGTGGTCTTTCGGCTCTTTCGATGAATTCTGAAGATGGTCTTCCACCTATCATGACTTTGCGTCATGGTTCACAGGTTTCCGCATTAGCAGTCACTTCTGATGGGTCAGTACTCTATTCAGCTGGACAAGACGAAAAAAAACATGCAATTCGTTCTTGGCAACTCGCTACGGGAATGCAACAGTTCTCGATGGTCGCCCATAGTCGTTCCATTGTTAAGCTCTCGATTTCCTCATCTGGTAAACGATTGGCTTGGCTTTTGGAAACGCAGGTGTGTTTCAAAAATCCGTGACTGTAATGCAATTTCGCGCAACTTCAAAGCTGGCGCGTCCGGCTAACAAAACCGTATCGAATCCCCGCTCGAAATATATGTCTATAGCCGAAGCGGTTAGCGGGCATCGAGTCGCGCCGAACTCTTGCCGTTGCGGTTCCGTAGAATGATGGCGGTTATCTCTACTCACTACGAGGATCGCGTTCATGCGAATTTTGCTATCGGCGGCGCTGTTGGCGTTCGGAATATCGGCCTGTTCGACTGCCACGGAGAAAAAAGAGGCCGAGAAACCGGCTGCGGCCAAGAAACTCGGCATCGGCGATGCGGCCCCGGCACTCAAGGCGAATGCGTGGCTCAAGGGCACCGAACTCAAAGGCTACGAGCCGGGCAAAGTCTACGTGTTAGACTTCTGGGCTACCTGGTGCGGGCCGTGCATTTCGTCGATGCCGCACGTCGACGAACTCGCTCGAGAGTACAAAGAGAAGGGCCTCGTCGTGGTCGCGGTCACCAGCCTGGACGATCGCGGGAACACCCTCGAAAGCGTCAAAGAGTTCATCAAAAACAAGGCGGAGAAGTATCAGTTTTCGTTCGCATTTTGCGATACGGACGACGTCGAAGATGCGTTCATGCGGGCATCGGGTCAGAACGGCATTCCGTGTTCGTTCGTGATCGACAAAGCCGGGAAGATCGCGTTCATCGGTCACCCGAGCGAACTCGACGATGTGCTACCGGAGATTTTCGCGGGTACCTGGAAGGGCCAAGCGAGCGTCGATGCCATTCAGAAGACTCAAGAAGAATACGATGCCCTGATCGGTCGCGTCGAGACGGCCGTCGAAAAGGCCTCTAAAGATAACGAGGGCAAGGAAGAGAAAGTCGTCGACAAAGCGATTCGCGATGCCGTGGCTGCGGCCGCCGCAAGCTCGCTGAAGGATTTGCCCGAGTTCGAAAAGAAGTACCCGAACCGTGCGAAAAAGACGATGTTCGTGGTTCAGAAAATCCAAATGACGATGCAAGCCCGCGACATGGACACCGCGAAAACGATCTCGGATGCCTTCTTCATCGAGTCGGTCGCGAAGAATGACAAAGGCAGCATTAGCTTCGTCTCGCGGCTCTGGAGTTCAAAGGGACTGAACCCGGATCGCAAGCACGTCGATCTGGCCGCGAAGGCCGCCGACGAACTGCTTCGGATCGACGCCGACGGCGGTATCTCCCCGCTGATGGTGGCCGCACAAGCCTATTACGCTGCCGGTCAGAAAGAGAAAGCCCAAGCCGCCGGCGAGAAAGCGATCAAGCTCGCCGGGGATAACAAGAAGCAGAAGGAAGGCATCGAGAAAGCCCTCAAGACGTTTATGGAGTGATGCACGGTGGTTGTGCGAGTTCATGCCCCGCGCTTCGCTACGCAAGGCCTACGCGGCGCGGCTAAACGCCGATGTGGATTTCGATGGAGTAATCTTTGACCTATTCAAACTGCCCCACTTCCTCGCTGGCGCGTTTTGAAGTTGCGCTAAATTGTCGCGTATCTTAAAATGCAGTCGTTTCACGCACAAACATGCGGTCGGCGAGCCAGGTTTTTGAGTTTGAACAATGCCAAAGTGAGTAACAACGTTTGAATTGCCCCACTTCCTCGCTGGCGCGTCGGGCTAACGGGAATGGATTTGTTAGCCGACGCGTCTGCGAGGGAGTGCCACAGTTGCTGAAACTTGTTGCAGACCGTTTGCCTTGCGGATTGGTGCAAGTCGTTCATGTCGGCTGGGAAAAATCCGCGCGTGGTGGCCGAGGTGCTGGTGAGCGTAATTCGGTTTTGGCTGCGTATGAAGTAATGGAGGATGACTTGGACGGCATCGGCGGCCACATGGGTGTTGGCGTATCGAAATGGTCCGAACGCAATGCCTTCGCTACGCCGTTTTCGTCCGATAGTCAGCGCATCGCAATCGCGGATGGATACTCCTTTGGCTGCGTCCGCGTATCCGCCCACGCGGATGGTCTTCGGGTCCACTACGAGCACTCGCGGACCTTTGGTAGCGGCCTTGGAGAATGCGAATGAGCGTAGCGGAGGACATCGCATTTGTCGGCCAATTCGTGCAGGGCCGCAATTGTTGGGGGCGGGTAACAATCCTTCACGCAAATCCTGGCGCAAGGCGAGCGGGGGAGGTGACTCCCCTGATTCTTCCTGCGTCGGGAACAATGTGCATTTTCGATGGAACTTCGCGTGTTCTGCAATTAGGAATCTGCCCACGATGATGTCTGGATCAGTGGGCTTACACCCACACGCCAAGAGTTACGCGGCTTCGCCGAAACGGCGTAGGCGTGGGTGGTAGCCGAGTGTTGGCATGTCGTTGTCGGAGGATAACAACCGCAGGTCGCCTTCTTCGAGTGGGGGCGGTTCTTGCGAGAATGGTTGTCCGCTTACCGGAACGTCGGCGGATGGTGCGAATGGCACCGATGCCCCGTGTAATGGGATCGTCCAAGCGTCGTCGCCGTCTTGTGGCTTGTCTTCGGTCATGCTCCGCCTCCGTGCGGTTTCGTGATTATTGCAAATGAGCGTTTTGGCCTTTCGCGTCGCGTCTCGAAGACTCGCCACGACTGATTTTCTTGGGTGATTGCCCCCACCGGGGCCAGCCCGGTGGCTCGTATCCAAATTACCAACGGACGAGTGCGGTACCCCACGCGAGGCCGGCACCGAAGCCGCTGAAGATTGCGAGTTCGCCGCGATTCAGCTTCCCGGCCGCGATCGCTTCATCGAGTGCAATCGGGATCGACCCGGCTGAGGTATTACCGTACTTGTCGAGATTGTTGAAGACCTTTTCTTGCGGAATTTTTAGCCACTTCCCGAGTGCCTGTTCGATGATCCGCACATTCGCTTGATGCGCGATGAACAAATGGATGTCTTCGGATGTCATCTTCGCGGCGGTCAGAACGTCTTCGACGGTGTCGCGGAGGATTTCCACGGCCCACCGGTAGACGCCTTGGCCATCCATTTGCATGTACTGCTGCCCGGTGGCGAGGTTCTCCGGCGTGACGGCCGTTCGGCTGCCGCCGGCTGGCCGGGAGAGCATCGCCCCGCCTGCGCCATCGGCACCCATGCTGTACGCCACGATGCCTTGCTCGGGTGAGCCGCGTTCGAGAATCACGGCCCCGGCCCCATCGCCGAACAGTGGGTAAATCTTCGGGTCGGCGGGGTTCAGAATCCGCGAGTTGGCATCGCCACCGATGACGAGCGCACGGTCCGAAGCGCCCGATACGACGTACGCCGCCGCCGTTACGAGTGCGTACATGAAACCCGCACAGGCCGCTTCAACTTCAATCGCTGGCCCGACGATGCCGAGGGAATCTTGGACGATGCTCGCCGTCGAGGGGAACGACATATCCGGCGTAAATGTGCCTAAAACGAGCAAATCGATGTCGTTCGGCCCATAGCCCGTTTTCGCGAAACAATCTTTCGCGGCTTCGATGCAAAGATCCGACGTGGCTTGTTCGGGGCGGGCGTGACGACGTTCGTGGATGCCCGTTCGCTGAACGATCCACTCGGCGTTGTAACCGCGTGCGGCAAAATTCAAACGGTCGTAGAGTTCGGCGTTCGTGACGACGATGTCCGGAACGTATTTTCCCGTCCCGACGACGCGAACACCCATAAGGGACTTGCACTTCGGTCGCGGCAACGGACGGTCGGTGGTCATATCGACACCCAGATTTTCAGCGAAATACTCAAGAGCAATTTATACGGAAATCCGAGTTACTCGCGACCGTCGGCACCACTTTCGAGAAATCGCTGGAACGCGACGAGCGACAAAGCCGTGGCATCCGAGCGGATATTGCCATCGGTCATGCCGGTTCGCACGCCGCCGATGAGGTATTGCGAGCGGAACTCGCCGGTGAAGTGCATCGTGTTGTCGGCGGTATATTGCAGGCCACGCATGAAGCGAATCGCCTCGACCGTGGCCGGGCGATACTTCGCGTACCGTGCCGGATCGGGAATCTGTCGGCTCAGGTGGGTTGCCGCCGCGAGGCCGCGGAGCGCGTGGGCCGTTTCAAAACTCGGCTCGATGGTGGGCGACGTGCGGAACCCGCCGGCCAGCAGAACGAGGTGCGGATCGGATTTCCCGAGTTGCGCGGCACACAACCAGTCGCCCATTTCCATGGCGATGGCGGCGACATCCGCACTGCGCGTGTCGATGTAGACTTCGACCGCAGCCGGGAGAATCGTGCCCGCCAGCGACGGGTGCGGCTTCGCCCGGAACGCCGCACGATAGTAGCCCAGACCCTTCGCAATCGCCTCGTACTTGCCCACGGCCGGCTTGCGACGTGCGTTCAACGCGAGGGCTTGCAACGCCAAGCCAGGGTACACGTTCACCGCGTCGGGGTCGTTCGCATCGCCGCAAGTCACGCCACCATCGGCGCGAATTTGCTTGCGGAGAAAGTTCGACAACTTCTCCGCTTCGTTCAGAAGTTTCGCATCGGCGGACGGCAACGCTTCGATGGCCAGCACGAGACACGCCGCGTAACCGACGGCATCGCCAGAACCGGCGGGTATCGTCGGAATCCGCATCGTGGCGTCGGTCGGGTCGTCTTTCGTTTGTGCCAAAAGTGTTAATATGGCTTGCCCGCCACATGCGGTGAGTTTTTCATCGTAGGTGAACGCCGCCGCCTGACAGACCGCCCACGTCGCGATTGCCTGGCGAAATTCGCTGTCGCCTTCCAGCGGCGTCCGTAGCGTCGGGTTGACCCCGAACAGGAACTTGCCATGCGCGAGTTGGCGACGCGCCAGCCACTCGGCCCCCGTACGCATACCCAGCACCGCCTGCGCGGTTTCGGGTGCGACATTCGCGAGGTTGGGATAGCGTGCGATCGGCGGAGATTTCGCAACCACGGCAGCCGCAGGCGTGAGATTCTGCGGCGCGGACTTGCCCAAAATCGAAGACGGCAACGTCATCGGCGGCGCTTGCGCGAAACTGGACGAAGCCACAGCGAGTGTGCAAAAGCCGATGAGATAGCGCATGGGAAACCTCCGTGTTTCCAACGGTAGTCGACTAGAAGTGGCGTAGCCTGATAAAAAAACCTTGCCGCGTCAACCCGAAGTCGACGCGGCAAGGTTTTGAAGATCGCGACCGGCGAATTAGCCGATGATTTGCTTGATCTTGATCCGAATGTGCGGCTGACGGTGACCGCGTAACCGCTTCGATGCCTTACGGCGACGGAACGATTGTGCGACCGTTTTCACGGTGGGGAAGTCGACGACTTCGGCCACAATCTTTGCACCGATGAGCAGTGGGCGGCCAAACTGAGGACCAGCTTCCCCGCTAATCAGCAGGATTTTCGTGATCTCGATCGTGTCGCCTTGTTTCACGTCGCGGTAGTCGATCGTGACCATCGCGCCTTCTTCGGCACGGTACTGGCGGCTACCATCTTCAAAAATCGCGTACATCGTCGTGCCCTTCAAACTCGAAATTCGCTGCGTTACGAATCTTCCGTTTTAGTAAGGCAGCCCACACTGGCTAGACCCACCCGCAAAAATCTCACCCGTGACAGTTGCGAAGTTCAGAGTAGCATAATCACTCTCAATCGTGCGACGCAAGGCAACCCGGAATATGAACCTTCAGATACTCGACCAACTGACCACAATTATCGTCCGCGATCGCGATGCGTTGCTCGCGAAGTGGCGGGAACAGGTGCGGCAACTTCCCTCGGCGAAGAACCTCGATACGCCGACGCTCAACGATCATATTCCGTCGCTGATCGACGAAATCGCGGCTGCGCTCGGTAAAAAAGACGATGAGACAATCCCCGAATCGCTCCGCGACGGCAGCCCGCCCGCGCACGGATTGCAGCGACTCAACGACGGCTTCAACATCGAAGAAGTCGTCGCAGAATACAACATCCTACGCGGCTGCATCCACGATCTCGCCGACGCCAATGGCTTGAATCTACAAGGCAAGGCGTTCCATATCATCAACAAAGTTCTCGATGGCGCGATTGGCCTCGCCGTACAGACCTACGCGAATCAACGCGCGAAGGATATGCAGCACAAACGCGAAGAATATCTCGCGTTCGTGGCACACGACCTCCGCACGCCGTTGAACGCGATTACCCTTGCTGCAAAGGTGTTGGAACTCACCTTCCCCGAACGAAGCAGCAATGGGGAAACATCAAAAATGCTGAAAGCGTTGCACCGAAACGTGCAACAACTGGCCGGACTAGTCAGCAAGGTAATCGAAGAAAATAGCAATCTGCAAACCGAACTCGGCATACACTTGCAACGCCGTACTTTCGATTTATGGCCACTAATTGAATCGCTCATCCACGATCTGCACCCGGTAGCCGAAAGCGGAAATACACAATTGCTCAACGCCGTCCCCGACGACTTGATCGTGTATGCTGACGCCAGTTCATTAAGGCGTATTTTTCAGAATCTGATCGCGAACGCGATACGCCATACGCCGGGCGGGCAGGTGACGATCGGCGCACAGAAACGCGATGCCGACACCGAATGTTGGGTGAGCGACAACGGCGAAGGCATATCCGATGAGATGATCGGGAAAGTCTTCGACAAGGGTGAAACCGATACGCATAACGAAGGCGGAACCGGGTTAGGTCTCGCCATCGTTAAGACGTTCACGGAAGCGCACGGCGGTGAGGTGACCGTCGAAAGCACGCCAGGGACGGGCACGACATTTCGGCTAACACTGCCCGGTCGTGCGGCAAGCAAAATCGAATAACGCTACTTCTTGTCCGGCTCTTGGCCTTCGGGTTCGGGCGGTTGCTTACCGTACTTCGCGACGTACTCGGCGGCGAATTTCGCCTTCAACTTCGGGTCGCAGATGAAGCACTGGCTTTTCGCGCGGGTGTGTTCCTTACACCAGTCGCCTTTCGCCTGAAATGCCTTCGCCGCTTTCGCGCTGCACATGCTGCATTCTTCCTCTTTCACCCCGTGCTCATCGCACCACCAGTCGCTGTGTTTGCTCTCGGCTTCGGGCTTCTCCTCACTCTTGGCGACGACTTTCGCGTCTTTCTTTCCCGGCTTGTTTTCGCAGCCAATCGCGATCAGGCCTACCAACAGAACGCATAAACTTCCCATCGTCTTCATCGCTCGATCCTCCTGAAAAAGGTGCCCTTATTGGGCGGAAACCGGTTCCGATGCTTCCACTTGCGGGCGTCGTCGTTCCGGAAATCGGAAGACGACGAACAACACGCGCAATACGAGTAGCGACATCACCATCGCTGAGAGTACGCCGCCGATAACGACCGTCGCCAACGGGCGTTGTACCTCGGCACCCATGCCCGTACTGAGCGCCATCGGCACGAAGCCGAGGCACGCGACGAGCGTCGTCATCAGTACCGGTCGCAACCGGGTAATCGCCGCTTCTTCGACCGCCTGTTCCAAGCTGCGGCCGCGCTTTTGCAATTGACGAACGTAGCTGACGAGAATCATATCGTCGAGGACGGCCACGCCGGATAGCGCGATGAAGCCGATGCCCGCCGAGATCGAAAATGGCATGTCGCGCAGCCATAGCGCGAAGATGCCGCCGACCCAGGCGAAGGGCACGCCGGTGAACACGCGGATGGTATCCAGGACGTTGCCATAGGTCGCGTAAAGCAGCAGGAAGATGAGCACGAGCGCGATCGGCACGACGATCATTAAACGCAACCGCGCCCGAACGAGTTGCTCGAACTGCCCGCCATAATTGATGTGATACCGACCGGGTGGTAGCGTCACTTCGGCTTTAATTTTGGCTTGTGCCTCCGCAACAAACGTACCGAGGTCGCGACCGCGCACGTTGCAAATGATCGCGATTCGGCGTTGTCCCCATTCGCGAGTGATCGTCGATGGTCCTTCGACAATGCGAATGTCCGCAACCCGAGAAAGCGGCACCCGTTCGCCAGTGGCGGTGGGCAGTTGAATCGCCCCGACCGCCTCCGGACTTTGTCGCCAAACGTCGGGCAATCGCACGATCAGCGGAAAGCGAAACGCCCCATCGACGACATCGCCCATCGGCTTGGAGCCGATGCTTTCGATGAGATCGAGCACCGCCCGCGCGGGTATGCCATACCGCGCGATCATGTCTTGCTTGACCTTCACTTGCAGCACCGGCTGCCCCGTAATTTGCTCGACGGAAACATCGGCCGAACCGCGAATCGCCTTCAAAACCCGTTCGATTTCCTCACCTTTCGATTTCAGAACCGCGAGATCGTCGCCGTACAGCAACACGCCGACATCGGTGCGGATGCCGGTTTCCATCTCGCTCATCCGCATCTCGATCGGTTGCTCGAACGCGATTTTCTGGCCGGGAACAACCCGCAGTTCCTTCTCAATTTTCTCCGTGAGTTGGTCCTGCGTCTCTGCTTTTTTCCAACGATGTCGCGGTTTCAATGTGATGTACATATCGGTGAGTTCGACGCCCATCGGATCGGTGGCAATATCTGCCGAGCCAATGCGACTCCATACATGCGTGACTTCATCGGGGAACGCAGCCAGTATCACTTTTTCCATGACTGTATTTCGATCGATCGACTCTTGTAGGCTCGTGCCAGGCATCCGGATGATGTTCAATGCGATCGCCCCCTCGGACAATTTCGGCACCGCCTCCGACCCGAGATTCGGCGCGATCATCCCGAATGCCACCGCCAGAACCGTGGCCCCGAACACCAAAACGGCGAGTTTATGTCGCATCGTGGCTTTCAGAATCGGTATGTAGACAAATTTGATCGCACGAAGCAACAACGGTTCGCGTTCGCGGATCTTTCTCGGCAACACTAAGCTCGCTAATGCGGGCATGAGTGTCATCGAAATGAGCATTGAACCCGCGAGTGCGAAAATGACCGTCATCGCCATCGGGCGAAACATTTTTCCTTCGACGCCTTCGAGCGAAAGAATGGGTAAGTACACGATCAAAATGATGAGTTCGCCAAACAATGTTGGCTTACGAACTTCGACGGCCGCATCGCGAATAATTTCGAGTTTCGATTTTGCATCGGTGGTCGCTTCACTGAGTTTCCGAACGCAGTTTTCGATCATCACAACTGAGGAATCGACGACCATTCCGAAGTCGAGCGCCCCGAGTGAAAGCAGGCTGGCGGCGATGCCGAACTTCCACATTCCGGTGAATGCGAACATCATCGAGAGCGGGATGGCCAGTGCCACGATGAACGCGGCTCGCAGGTTGCCGAGGAATAGAAACAGCACCGAGACGACGAGTAACCCGCCCTCGAACAAGTTCGTTCGCACGGTGTCGATGACGAAATCGACGAGCTCGGTGCGATCGTAAACCGCTTCGACTTTCACGTTGCTCGGCAACGTCGATTTGACAGTGTCGAGTTGCTTCTTGAGATCCCACGTCACCTCGTGGCTATTCTCGCCCATCGTCATGAAGCCGAGGCCGAGGACGACCTCGCCCTTGCCGTCGGCGGTGACCGCCCCGCGGCGCACTTCGTGGCCGATCTGCACGTCGGCCACGTCGCCGAGGAGCACCGGCACGCCATCCTTCGCGCTGAGTTGGATGAGGCGAATTTGTTCGAGACTCGCCGTACGGCCGAGGCCCTGCACGAGCAACGTGTTGCTACCCCGATCGATCACGCCACCGCCCACATTCTGGTTGTTTTCGCGAATTGCGCTCGTCACTTGGTCGAACGTCATCGCGTATTTCACGAGCTTCGACGGATCGATTCGCACCTGATATTGTCGTTCGTAGCCGCCCCAGGAGTTGACCTCCGCAACGCCCTTCACCTTGCGCATTTGTGGTCGCACGATCCAATCGTGAACCGTGCGCAACGTCGTGACATCGTCGCCTTTTCCCGAAACGACGTAGTGAAACACCTCGCCCAAACCGGTCGACACCGGCCCCATTTTCGGTCGCTCTAGCCCTTGCGGTAACAGCACGCCCGATAGCCGCTCATTGACTTGTTGCCTCGCGAAATAAATGTCGGTGCCGTCTTCAAAGATGAGCACGACTTGCGACAAACCGAACTTCGAGATCGACCGCATCTGCGTGATTTTCGGCAACCCCGACAGCGATTGTTCGATGGGGTAAGTAATCTGCTGTTCGATCTCCGCAGGTCCGAGCGATGGTGCGATCGTGTTGATTTGCACTTGCACCGGTGTCGTATCCGGAAATGCATCGACATCGAGTTGGCGCATGGCAAACGCACCACCCACCGCCGCCGCTACCGCAACGAGAATCACCAGCCAACGGTACCGCAACGAGAGTTCGATTATAGAGTTCATAGTTAAGAGTTGTGCGTTGTTAGTTTTGGATCGAACGGATAAGGCCATGAAGTAACTTCAAGACTTCAACGATTTGTATGGAGATTGTTTCATACTTCTCTTGAGTGAGAAAGCCGAGACGTACGGCCAATATCAATTGAGTATCGATCTCTTGAAGTGACCCCTTCGCGATGTTCAAGTATCGAATGAAATCGTTGCCCGGGCCGCGACCTTGACCCTCCGCAATGTTGCTGGGTACCGAGACAGCCGCACGACGAATTTGGATCGTTAAACCGAATCGTTCATCGTGTGGAAATACTGCGGTGACCTGATACACAACGACGACGAGATCCATCGCCTTCTGCCAAACAATGAGATCCTTAAAACTTTGTACGGCCATACATCACACCATGTTTCTAACAACTCTTAACTAAAAACGATCAACTACTTGGAATGACACGCACAACCTGCTCCCAGATTCCCGCGTAACAACTCGGTGAGCAATAACCCACTGCCTTTCGTAACGACCAGTTCGCCGGGTAAGATGCCGACGACTTCGGTTTGCGTTTCGCTCTTGGCACACGTGCGGATTTTGCGAATGTGAAACACCTTCAGAGATTCGGACTTTAAGAAGTCTTTATCGCGCACGAAGACAATCTGGCAACAGCCGTCGGATTGAATCGCGTCGTTCGGCACCGACACGACTTCCGACTCTTCGCGTAGGATCACGCGGCCCGAGCCGAAGCTGTTGGCGCGATACTTTCCGGTCGGGTCGGGGATGTCCGCACGTACCTTCACCGTGCGCGTTTTCACGTCGGCTTGCGTGCTCGTCCAGGCGAGTTTCCCGGTCAATTGTTCGTCGTCGGAATCGGATTGAAAACGGACCGGTTGGCCGAGTTTCAGTCGTTTGGCGTCTTCGCCTTTCACATCGAGTGTCAGCCATAAAAATCGCGTGTCAACGAGTTCAAATAAAATCTGGGCATTGTTCACGACCTCGCCCATGACGACATCCCGCGAGACGATGACGCCATCCATCGGTGCGACGAGCGGTAACAAATTCGACGTCGTCGACTTCGGATCGAGCGCCTTGGCCACGTCGTTGGGGATCGCGAAAAATTGTAACTTCGCTTCGAGTTGATCGGCGTTCTGGCCTTGAATCTCAGACTTTTCTAGCGGGAGGCCCAAATTCACCAGCGACTGTCGTGCCGCATTCAGGCGAATCTCCGCCTCGCGCAGCGCTGCCTCCACTTCACGCACGCGTACCTCGGGTACCGCCCCGCCCGAGCTTTTCACACTCGCGAGCGTTTGCGTTTTCAACTGCAACAACCCGAACGCTTGAAGCAGTTCGGCCTTCGATTTTCCAACTTCGGAGGCATCGATTAAGGCCAGTACATCGCCGGCTTTCACCGTGTCGCCGAGGTGCTTGAACACGCGCCACACCGATCCGGGCGAGCGGCTCGAAAGGTGTGCCACCTTCGTTTGGTCGTAACCGATCTCGCCGGGCGCTGCGACGAATTCAATCGCGGGGGCCAGCCAAACCGGTTCGACCGCGATGCCCGCTTTCTCGACGGTGGCGGCATCGGTGAACTGAATGCGTCGTAGATGTGTCTTGCAGATCGGATTGTTTTCCGGTCGCGGGGCGAAATCGAGGCCACGTTTCGCGCGATCCAAATCGCCGATCGAAACCGCCGCAGGCTCCTGCGTTTGCGCGAGTGTCGGGTTGCACAACACGCATTCCGGGTTGCCGTGAATCTTGCACCAACCGACCGCTTTCGGCTTCGGCGCAAGCTCCGGTTTGCACTCGATGCAGATCGACTCCGGCACGCTGTGCTCCTTGCACCAATCGTCCGCCTCTTCGACTTCGCCATTGAGTGCGGAGAACTTCGGGAGTTTCCACTCGTTGTGATGGCCCCACCACCCGACCGCGGCGGCACATGCCAGCACGACAAACGTGGGGATCGTCGAGAGGATCACTCTTACGAATTGGTTGAGAGGGCCGCGACTGGTGCGTGGACTTTCAGACATTGGGATTGCCTTCGAGCAAGTAGATTGTGTTGTCGAACAGAATTTCCGCAAGCGATGGGACCGACTAGACAATCAGCGCGCAGTGCTGCAAAAAGAGCGAATTTGTAGTGATCGGTGGCGTGATGTTGCGAAAGTACGAGCCGAGATTTTGCGGAACGAGCAATCGCAGTTCCGGAACGTAGTCGTCGAGCAAATCAAACGTGGCCGTTGTTTCGAGGTGCGGGATGGTCGTCGGTATTTGGGCCGTACAGTGGCACTCCGAATCGGCTGGCGACACCGCCGTGTCATTCGTCGGCGCATCTGAAGTATGCTCGGTTTGCAGACCGCAAATCGAAAGGAGTTGGCACGTACAGAAGCTCGGTGGCGTCAGCATTGGCAGGCACGCCAACAACGCCAACATCAGAAATCGAGTTCGCCAGAGCAATGACATGTTGACAGTTTACGCGCACCGGCGCGTTCGGGCAACGTGTCAGTTCGTTTGTGCGGGCCATTGGTCTTCGAGCATGAAGCCCGCAATCTCGCTCCCGGCTTGCCACATCTCGCCGAGCGAGCGCACGTATTCCAGCCGCGTTTCGGCTAACACACGCTGGGCTTGCAGCACGCGCAGGTACTCGAACTGTCCGCCTTGGTACGCTTTCAGCGAGAGCCGATAACTCTCCTCGGCCTTCGGAATAATCGCTGCCCGATACTTTTCCGCACGCTTTCGCGCGGCAATGTAAGTCGCAAACGACGTCGAAAGCCGCGTCACGAGATCGTTCTGCACGCGAACGACGCCGTTGATCGACTCGCTCAGTTGCGCCTTCGCCGCGAAGATATTCCCCTGGTTCTTATTCCACGTCGGTAACGGCAAACTCGCGGAGATCACCCAGTCGTTCGACGTATTCTGGTTCTGGCGAACGTAACCCGTGCTCAGCGTCACGTTTGGTCTCGGTTCGACGATGGCCCGTTGCAGGACGAGTTGTGCGCGATCGACGCCGATTTGTGCGGAACGTATTTCGGGGTGAACGCTGAGAACGTAGGCTTTGACCTTTTCGAGATCGTACTCCGGCAACGGCATTTCGAGATCGCCGCTCACACTGGTTTCAGGCAGATCGGGCTGACCGACACTCGCGGCCAGTTTTCGGAATGTCGCAGGTATCGCGCGGTTCGTCGCCTCAAATTCCGCGCGAAACCGCTCCTGATCGACCTCCAACTGCACGACATCGAGCGCACTGCCTTCCTTCGACTTCAAGAGCTTGTTCGCGTTGTCGACCGACTTCTCGGCGAGTGTAATCAACTCGCGCAAGATCTCCGCCCGCTTCTGCAACAACAGCACCGCGTAGTAACTTTGGCGAACATCCGTGAACAGCCGATACCGCTCCGCAACGGTGTTGAGCGTCGCCTGATCGACTTCCTTGAGTGCGACGGCTTTCGACAAACCGAGCTTGTTCGCGGTGACGATTTCCTGGCTGAAGTGCGGTGCCGTCCAGATGCCGCCCGGCCCGGTGCGGTCGCCGAGTTCGTCGCCGGTGATGCTGAACGTCGGGTTCGGGTACAACCCCGCCTGAATCGCACGCCCCCGCGCCGACTCGACGGCCCATGCCACTTGCGCCAGCCGCGGATTGCGTTCGACCGTCAGCGACATCAGTTCCGGGAGTGCAAGAATTGGCCCCGAAGTCGCAGCCACCAATTCAATCGGCTTCGCGTCTTCCGTGCGAACGACATCGTTCAAAACCGCCTTCGGCGGAATGGGCAGACTCGGTCGCACCGCAATCTGCGGCGATGCACACCCGCCGAGCATCAGGGCAGGAATCCACTTCACGAACTTGCGGCAGGTCAGTTTAGCCATGTCGTAAACATCGGCGGATGGCATGGCCCGACGTGACGGTATTTTCGGCATAATCGTCGAGGTCATGTGTGCCGACGGACTACCCGCGTCGAAGTTAATATCGTCAACTCAGTCCACTTTCCATTCTTCGCAGAGGTTTCCCGGTGCGTGTCGCCCTGTTTGCCGCGACGATGTTTCTGTCGGCGGCGCTGTCGTTTCTGGTGCAGCCGATGATCGGCAAGCAGTTGTTGCCACTCGTCGGCGGTACGCCGGGCGTGTGGAATGCGTGTCTCGTTTTCTTTCAGGCGATGTTGCTCCTCGGCTACTTATACGCACATCGGCTCAGCCAAATCGCGTCGGTTCGCACGCAGCGTCGCATTCACATCGTTACGCTGATACTCGGTGCCGCGTGGTTCCTTGCGTTCGGCATGTTGCGCCCCGATGCGAACCGGTTGCCAGCCGATGCCGAGTCGCCGATTCTTTCGATCTTGCTCGTGTTGTTGCTCTCAGTGGGCGGGCCGTTCTTTGTACTGGCCACGACGGCCCCGCTGTTGCAAACGTGGTACGCCACGACCGGCACGCGCAACCCGTACGCGCTCTATGCGGCGAGTAACGCGGGCAGTTTCCTCGGCTTGCTCGGCTACCCGTTCGCGGTCGAACCGTGGCTGACGCTCAGCGAGCAACGCGCTGTGTGGTGTGCGGTATTCGTCGGCTGCATCGCGCTCATCGCCATCTGCGGTACGTTGGCAAAAACGACGACAACCGCGGTAATCGAAGCGACGAACGAACCGCCGCCGAACTGGGCGCGGCGACTGCGCTGGGTCGGGCTGGCGGCACTCACTTCGAGTTTCCTGATGAGCGTGACGGCGCACCTGACTACCGATATTGCCCCCGTGCCGTTGTTGTGGGTCGTGCCACTCGGGCTGTACTTACTGAGCTTCGTGATCGTGTTTGCACGCTGGCCGGCCAGTGCGCGGCGCATTACGGGGCGATTCACGCCGATGCTGCTTTGCTTCCTCGTGGTGTCGCTGTTAACCCGCGCCACCGAGCCGATGGCGATGGTGGCGAGCATTCATTTGCTCGCGTTCTTTGCGGTGGCGTTACTGTGTCACGGCGAGTTGGCGGCCGACCGACCGAAGCCGAAATACCTGACCGCGTTCTACCTGTGGATCTCCGTCGGCGGTGTGCTCGGTGGGCTGGTCAATGCGTTTCTCGCGCCGCTGCTGTTCGCGCAGTTCGGCTACCTCGAATACCCGATCGCGGTCGTGCTGGTGGCACTGGTGCGGCCCGCCGTCGATGTTGTTCCCGTGAAGTGGAAATCGACCGATCTCCTCTGGGTGCTCACGCTCGCCGCATTCACTGCGCTGATCGTACTGGGCTTACCCGAATGGATCGGCAAGCCGGTCGAAGAGGAACTCCTCGATATGCGACTGATCCGTGGCGGGTTGTCGTTCGGCATCCCGGCGGCGTTCGCGTTCGCGCTCGTTTGGCAGCCATTGCGCTTCGCGCTCTGCCTCGCGGCCGTGCTGATCGTCGGCTCGTTCGCGCCGAGTCCGTACGGCGAGATTCTCGAAACATCGCGCAATTTCTTCGGCACGCTACGGGTGACGCGCTCTGCGGACAAACAGTACGTGATGATCGTCCACGGTACGACGCAACACGGCCAGCAACGCATCGGCGAAAAGGGCATGCCCGAACCGCTGATGTACTATCACCGCAAGGGGCCACTCGGGCGGTTGTTCGGCACGTTGCCCGCACCCCAGCGCGTCGGCGTGGTCGGCCTCGGTTGCGGCGCGATGGCAGCGTACGCCAAGGCCGGGCAAGATTGGACCTTCTACGAGATCGACCCCGCCGTCGTGGCCATCGCCAAAGACGCACGCTACTTCACGTTCCTCGCGAACTGCCCGCCGCACTGCGAGATCGTCCTCGGCGACGCGCGGCGACAACTCATGAACGCACCCGACGGCGCATACGATCTGTTCGCGCTCGACGCCTTCAGTTCGGACGCGGTGCCCGTTCACCTCCTCACCCGCGAGGCGTTCGCACTGTACATCCAGAAACTAAGCCCCAACGGTACGCTCGCATTTCACGTGTCGAATCGCTATCTCGATCTGCCGCCATTAGTGGGCCGGTTACTGAAGGATGCCGACCCGAACTTCCAGATCCTTTACGAAGACGAGCGATTCATCAGTAAAGAGGAGATGGACGCGGGCAAGCAAAAGTCGATCTGGGTGTTCGCAACCCGTAACCCCAGTGGCTTCGGCAAACCTCCGAAACAGTGGGAGCGCCTCCAACCGAGCGACGGCCCGATCTGGACCGACGACTTCTCCAACTTGCTCGGCGTCTGGCGACGCGAGGAGTGAGTGGACGGCTTTTCAGATGGCGCGACGCATCAATTCTTTACTTATTCTGGTAGCCGCAGGTCTTTAGCCTGCGCGGGGGCAATCACCCTAGAGCCTGTTATGCACTTAACGCGAGTGGTGGCGGTAGAATAGGCTATGAACACTGAACGCCAACCGTATCCCAGTGATATTACCGACGACGAGT